>JBAPNE010000151.1:0-2723 GCA_049278975.1 Candidatus Kryptoniota bacterium | reverse complement strand
GGATAGTTCTGTTCAAGGGTGAAAGTATTTGCGGACAACAAAGTGTCCGTAACGGGTGCCGCAAGAGTCATAGCGAGAATCTCCAGATTCTGATTAACGGGTAGCGAGATGCTGCTGATGGTCCTCTTGGCGTCGAGATTGAACGAGTACCCGTATAGATAGAATGTGCTGTTATCCATGCCACCGTTAGCCGTAACACGATATGGCATTGTCACCGCAATATTTTCATCCGGATAGTTTGCGGGAGAGAACCAATCACTGAAGCTTTGCGTGATCGTCTCTGCGGTATCAGTGTAAATAACTTTGAATTGCTGCTTAGTCTGGTTGCCATTTACTCCAGTCGCTAACATCCGTAACCCCGCGAACTTGCCTGAGGGTAGTACGACATTCTGCCCCTCGGCACTTACAACATTGGCTCCAGAGGAATTGGTGTTGCCGATGTTAAACAGTGTATTGTTCCAGGCCACCGAATTGCCCAAAAGATTTTTTGAATAAGCATAACCGTCATTGTCCAGCCCTCCGGAAAACTTTGCACTATCGGCAATAATTCCAAACTTGTTAAAGTAATGCAAGAGATTGATCTTCGTGGTCGCGGTTGGGGCTGCATTCACTGTCAGACCGACACTTATAGAATGGGTCAAGCTGTCTGATACACCTGTAATTGTAATTGTGCTAGTTCCTGTATTGGCTTCGAGACTTGTTGTGAGGGTGAGGATACTCGAACCCGCTGAATTTGAGGAACCGAACGAAGCCGTGACTCCACTCGGCAGGTTGGAAGCTGAAAGGTTGAGGTTTCCTTTAAATCCATTAAGTGGCCGGATTGCAATTGTGAACTGGTCCTTGGAAAGTTGATTTACAATCAAACTGTCTGGCGAAGTTGACAGACTGAAGTCGGGTGTAGTAATGCCGGCAAGTGCATTAATTGTGTAAATCCCGTTCGGGGTTCCCCAACCGGTAACAAGATCATAGCCAGACCCAGCAGAAAATTGACTAGGGCTACTGGTATTAAAATTATTACCCGATGTGATGTCGTGGAAGTCAGGATTGTAACTAAAACTTGAACCCTTGCCAATTGAATATAAGGCTGGATTAATGAAGCCTGCGCCAGGTTTACTATTTGCCGCTGCCTGCTGATTAATAAGGGCTGTGAAGCCTGTCCACAGTGGCGCCGAACCACTTGTCCCTCCAATTCCACCACTGCTGCCGTCGTTGTAAACGAAATAAAACTGGAACGCCGCAGTTGCTGATACATCGGGAATGTTCCTGTAGGTCTTCGAACCTTGATTGGACGAATTCCCGATACCAATCTGGTAATTAGGACAAAGAAATGTCTGACTGATTCCGCCGCTACTCCCGTTCCAAGCTGTTTCGGATATCCAATCCCCTCCTGGACCGTTCGTAACCAAATAGGTGCCTCCAACGCATGTGATGTTCGGGTTGTCCGTGGGAGAAAATATCTGGACAGTATCGGCATACGCGCCGCCGTCGCCGGACGCCACGTAGAAGCCTTGCCCTTGAGCGTCGAGCTCTTCGTACAATTTGTTCTCCGTCAAAGAGGGCGGGTACCAGCCGAACGAACAACTTATTTGCTTGGCTTTGTCATCTGAAGCTATCCGGCTCAGTATGTCAACTGCGTTATTTCCTTCATAAACTATAAAAGAAGCGCCTGGTGCCATGGATAATGCATTTTCGATATCCAGCGATTCCTCACCAACATCGTCGCTCGCACCGGGAACTCCGGTAAATCCATCCAGCAACACGTTGGTAATCTTCACATGCGGCAACCCTGCCTGGCCCTCATATGTTGTAACGTCGTTTGTCCAGTATGGACCAAACTCGAATAGCCCCACTATTTGCCCTGTACCATCAAGGGAAACACCCGGGGCGTATGCCGCCCGGTAGTCATTCCCAATAAACAAACCTCCTGGCCCCGATCCATTCGTCTCCGGCTTTTCTCCAGACTTTGGCTTTTTCAAATCTATCGGACGTGGTGGAGCATAGTCGTCAATGCCTATCACATCTAACACCGAAACGTCAAGGCTATCTATTGTAGCCACAACATCTGGGGCATAAAATGTCCGAGGTTTCGATGGGTCACGATAAATACCCATGTTAACATGAAAGGTTTTTTCTATGTTTGCTACCGAACTGCTCACATCTATGACAACACGATTTGGATAGGTTCCAATCACTCTAAGACCACGAGCTTGCATGAAATCAATAACTGTTTGGTAGTCCTGTTCGGTTGGCCCAAACATCTCGGTAAACTGTTCCGGTGTCAAATATCGATGATAAGTCGGACTGGTTGGATCATAAATTCCTTGCATGAGACTATCAAGAGTTACTTCATTCCGCAGCGCCAATCCTATCTGCAGGTTTAGAATTGCTGTGTCGGGAAGTGCACCCACAAACTCCCAGTGTTTTACTGATGATGCGCTCACATGACCGTGCAATACTTGCCTCCCAGCGGTCGCTGCAGACGTACTGGATAAGGTTAATAACAATACGTAGACAGACAGAATTAAATTTATTCTCAATGATATAATTTTCACACACATAGCTTTTCTCTGTTACCTTAGATTGTTCTAACAAATAACCATCAGACAAAAATATGGTTATCGATAAAAAATTCCAAACCGCAAGTAAGTGGCTTATTTCACTGTTTATTTCTTTTCATTCTGCGCTGATGACATAGAAGGTGGAACATGCTCTGGTTTACTCCC
>JBAPNE010000150.1:0-26811 GCA_049278975.1 Candidatus Kryptoniota bacterium | reverse complement strand
CTCTGAAATTAATGCGCAACAATTGACCAAGTTCACCATAGAATATTTGACGGAAGCGCCGAAAGAAGACATAAACTTTCTGCTCATGAGAAATATTGCTTACATCGCCGGGCGGAGAGCTAATCTTAAGGATGCTCTTTCACTCTATCAAATCCTTATCGACAAAGCTCCTACCGATTGGACTCTCCGGAATAATATGGGGATCGTGCTATACGAAAAGAATCCGAGCGAGGCCAAGAAAGTGTTTTTCGACTTGATGAATGAAAATCCAGGTGTGCCATTATACAAATACAATTATGCGCTCAGTAATATCGAGTTAGATAATTTCGATGAGGGTGTTTCTGATTTGATAAGCGTCATCAAGGCCGGTCGATATTCGGATCCCGACATGTTCATCAGGCCCGCTATCCAAAAGTTGGCGAAACTTAGACCTGACGACTATAAGAAAGTGTTGGCTTTAACGGAAGAAGCAAGACAAGGACAACAGCCTGGCGCATAGACCTTCAGAGCATACCGGACTGAAACTGTTGAGTTGGATATGAACATGGCACAGGGAACAGACATAGTTCAAAAGTAAAGGGCACGTATAAACCTGAACTCTATCTAGCACGGAAGCAATGAAATGGAACAAGCGACCTTTATTGCAAAACGAGTTTCTAAGAGCGCAACGATAACATTGAAAGGACCCATAGAAAGAGTGTTCCCGCTATTTGGCCCCGTCGAAGAAAAGAAATGGGCCGACGGATGGAATCCTGTTGTACTGTATCCGACATCCGGGGAGCTCGAAGAAGGAATGGTGGTTACGACTCAGGGACATGGTCATGGTGAAGCTGTATTTGCGTGGATAGTGTCAAAATATGAGACTGAAAATCATTTAATTGAATATATCGTGTCAACCGCAAACCGGTATTGGGTGATAACTATCCGATGTTTCGCTTCGTCGGACACTGAGACAAAAGCCACGATCCAATATACATATACTGGATTGACTCCCATTGGCAATGAAATCAATAAGCATGCAATTGAGAAGAGGTATGAAAGGGATCTCAAAGATTGGGAAGAAGCTATAAATCATTACTTGAAAACAGGTGAAGCTCTCAAACGTCATTGAACATGTATGGCCGGAGGCCGCGAAGCTTGAATATTATGGTGGAGACGTATTAGATTTTTGGCAAGATGAATGGCGTGGGAAAAGGAGTGAAGCGTCCACATTGCATAATCTAATGGAGGCTTAAGCATGGAAGAATCAGAGGAACAACGACACTACGAAACACTTGTAAAAGTGTTCAAATATCTTATTACCACTGGTATTGGAATTGGTGCAATTTTTGTGGGAGTCGCTGCGTACCTCATCGGTAATAATCTCAGCGATGTCAACAGAAAGACTGATCAGGCGGTTCAAAATTTCAACGAAGAAATCCGGATCGTGAAGTCTGAATCGGATCAAGCTATAAGAGATAGAAGAGAGGAAGCTGACAGGCAAATGGACAACTTCAGAAAGAACATGGAAACCTTTCTGAATTTTTCGAGGGATGTTACACAAATGGAAATGACCACAGCCACTGAGACGGCAAAGAACCTTGCTTTATCTTCCGCCAAGGAGAGAATTGAGGAAGCATTCAAAGCCAACAATGTGCAACTGTTAGTTGACTCTGCCGCTAGGAAGGAAGTGCAAGATCGTCTGAACTCGATCGTCCAGGAAACCATGAAGAAGACAGAAACGACTTTCGATCAGTTTGCAACTCTCATTTCGTTGGTTGACAGAATCCGGGCAGTGGATCGAACCGCTGTCGACGCCTTGGATAGCTTGGCGCATTCTTCTGATGATCCAAACGTTCGGAGGGAGGCATATTATCTCCTTCTTCAAAAGGGAAAAGATTATGACAATAGTGTGGACAGTTTGACCGCGCATCATATACTCCAGTCCATCGCTCTCAAGCAACTTGGAATGGCAGATACTGAGCTGATAACGGGCGCCGACACGGTGAAGGTAAGATCCGCTCTCGAAGACCTCATCCTGAAAAGTCCCGATCTTTACAAAGTCACGAATGCTTTCATGGCGCTGAGAAAATTGACAGGCGCGGATATAGAAACCTTTGATATAACACTCGTTAAGAATCTGAGAAAACAGAATCAATGAGTATTTTCTCGTTACCATGGTTTCCGCGTGATAAGGCTCGGCGGGACGCTCCACTATCCTGACGGAGTATTATTTTAATTTTTTTGACAGCAAAATTATAGGCAACCACTATTGGAGAATACATGAACGCAAGCAATCTACAACAATTGATTGCAGACTGGCAACCGCGCCTTTCGCGCATTTCGGAGACAGATTCGCAATCGATTGTCGGGACAAAGTGGACGAGGAAACAAACTCTCGGACACTTGATCGATTCAGCCGCAAATAATCATCAGCGGTTCGTTCGTTTGCAGCAAGGCAACCTGGCTGGATTCCCGGGTTATGATCAAGAGTTGTGGGTGAACGCCGGCAACTATAACCTCAACACCTGGAGCAATCTTGTTGATCTGTGGTCACAATATAACCGTCAACTTGCGATTGTCATTGAGAATGTCGATCCGGGTTGTAAAACCAATGTATGGGAAGACCGTTCTTTCAGTCTCGAATTTCTCATCGACGATTACGTACGCCATTTGCTCCACCATCTGGAGCAATTGGACAAACGCTCGTAATTGTAGCCTGACAAGACGCTCCGCATCAGCGAGCGAGAAGTAACATGGAGCATCAGAGAATGTGTCCCCATCCTGATGCGACGTGATCGTGCCTGGATAAATTCTGACAGCAGGAAAAAGAAAGCTTGCAGTTACGCTTGAATTTCCGGTGACTATAGCTTAAAATAATTGTAATTAACATGCGAGTCATAGCCCATGAAAAAATATCTTTTCCTAATTGTTGTTACCCCTCTTTTGTTGGCGGGGTGCAGGTCCTCGATCCTTCAAGATCCAACGACGATGATTAGCTACACCGTCCCTCAAACTTCGCATGTAACATTAACCGTTGAGAACAGCTACAACACGGTAGTTATGACACCAGTCGATACGATTCAACAGGCCGGAAACTATATGGTGGCACTAAGCATGAGTTCATTTCAGGAAGGCGTTTATTTCTATACGCTCCAATGTAATGGGGTAGGAAATAGCTATTATTCCAAAGTGACGCAACCAATGCTGCTATTAAAATGAAGACAAACATTTCTCTTTTGGTTCTTCTTATTTTCTCTTCCCCGCTCTGGGCACAGGACAGGGTCTTTTTTTCCCTGAATCCGGGGATGAGCCTTTACAACTCTGAGAATTCCATGAGTACCATGGTGAATGGTTCGATAGGTTGGTCGCCCGGGTTCAGTGTCGGATATGAAAATGACTCGTTGGTCAAAGTCCCGGTCCGTGTGGACTACAGTTTCACTTACGCATTTGTGCGCAATGCTATGCAGTTCACGGTGACGAGTTCGAGCGGTCCCGAACCGACAGGTTCCTTTGGCGCCAATATAACCTTCGTAACAAACAACTTTGATTTCGCAGTCGTTGGCAGGCCAATAGAATTTGTTGCTGTTACGGCAGGGCCCACCGTTTCCGCTGTTTACAGAACAATCAGTTTGGTACCGCCGGCCATCCTTTCCGGCGAAGTATTAAGTCTGGACGATCGACTCGCATCGGTATGTGTTGGCCTAAACTGCTCGTTGAACTTCGAAGTGCCGTTGGAAGATGGACCCAACTATGTCTTCTTCTTTTCCGATTTAGAGTTAAGGTATATTCATTCGGTCTGGTTCGACAGCAGGGGAAGGGACACGGGCGATTATTATCAAAGCTCTTTGATGGGGCATGTCGGGGTCGGACTCGGTTATAAGTTTTGACAAAGGAATACATCTAGCCACTGCCTTGACATGATAAATTGTCATAAGAGAGAGCAACTGTAGGATTTTCTCGTTAATATGCTCTCGCATGGTAACGCCTGATGGGATAAACTCTCACCGTTGGAACTGTGCAGAATCACTTGCGGTGCAGTTGAGTGCAGCGAGGTTATGGACAACAACTGAAAAAAATCGCGCGGAGAAAATATGTATGTCTTAACGGTCATCCTATTGATGTTCGTTTTCCCGATAGCCTCTGTCCTCATGGAGATGTTTCTATTTAAGACTGGATTGGGAACCATGTTCCTTATCGGGAAGTGGTTCGTGTTTTGGGGAGTCGGGACCAGATTTTTCTCGGCTGGACTCCGGCAGTCTCTAAATCCAAAGTTTACCGCCGAAGAAATATTTGAAATCAAAAGCAGTGAACCGTTAGTCGTGGTACAGGAATTAGGATTTGCAAACTTATCGATGGGTTTGCTGGGCATCGTCACCATCTTCAACGCAAATTGGATTGTGCCTTCCGCAATTGCCGGCGGCTTGTTTTACGGACTGGCAGGGATAAAGCACCTCACAAGAAAGAGAAGGAATCTTATTGAGAACGTCGCGACGTTCTCAGACATGTTCATGTTTCTGGTCTTGCTCATGTATATCATTGAGGTGATCTTTCATGGCTCAATCTTATGATCTTGTTGCGAAATGTCCATGGTGAAGATTATGTCCCATGCAACGATCACAGCATGATATAATTATCTGTCACCACCATGGCATACGATCCTCACAAACACAGTCCGCCAAAAAGTGAAGCATGGCGGACAGGTCGCCGTTCAATTCGGTTGAAGGATTACGATTATTCCTGGGCGGGCGGATATTTTGTAACCATGTGCGTGCAGGATAGAAGTGGGGCGATTCATGAATCGCCCCTACAAACGGATAAAACCAAACGACGCCAAATGCTATTGGCGAAAATTATCGGTAGATTTAAAATGAATTCTGCAAAACGCATCAATGAAATCAGAAATTTACCAGGCATTCCTGTTTGGCAGCGGAATTATTACGAACATATCATTCGCAACGAAAAAGAATTAAGTCGTATTCGCAAATACATATTCAACAACCCGGCGCGATGGTCGCTGGATGAAGAAAACACTACGGCCTTTTGAGGCCATGTCAGCAGATTAGTGATGGACGCAGAGCGTCAAAGAATGTGTCCCCATCCTGATGCGACGTGATCGTGCCGGGATAAACTCCAACCGAGGGGACAGTGCAGAATCACTTGCGGCGCAGAGGACTGCAACGAGCGTATGAATAACAACTGAAAAGGAATCGCGAGAAGATTGAACCAAAGCTGTTTAGTGTGCGATCGCCCCTTGACTTTACATGAACCATCACATAATATTTTATCTGATGGTCAAGGAGCTATAGCAAGCAATGACAAATAATCATGGGAACAAGAAAAAGGAAATTCGGCACAACGGAACTTTGATATAAAGCAGTAATCCGTTGTTCAGCCGAGGTGGCTGAAATTAGTTCATTAATTTCAACTAAACATCTAATGGGAGGACGTTTCCATGAAAACAATTAAGCTGGTTTTATTCATTTCGATTCTGGCATTATGTGACCGGTCGCATGCTCAACTCATTCGAGCGTATGGACTAAAGCTCGGTACAGATGCCGCCAACGAAAGTTGGGTTTACACTACTTTTTCCAATTCACCGAGTGATAATCGATGGGGGTTCACCGTCGACGGCTTTGTAGAGTTTTTTAATTTGCCGTTCTTCAGCGGAGTTGCGGAAATCCAGTACACGCAAAAAGGAATGATGGAAAAATTGCCTGTAACAACGGATGCGGGGCCCGAAGGAACCGGTCAATTTCTGACCATAGGCCCTTCGGTCAATTACCTTTCCATTCCACTCCTGGCAAAAGTCCGATTTGAGAGGGGGAATATCACTCCATATTTAATCGCAGGGCCGAGAATGGATTTTCTGCTTAGTAAAAACGGAAACGGTTACGACCTCGTTGTCAACCAGTTCAAGACATCCGAGTTTGGTGCCACCTTTGGTGTTGGAGTGGAACTCACATCAATTCTTCCGGTGGGCGCTCTTGCGGAGTTCAGGTATAATCCAAGCTTTGACGATGCGTTGAACAATGGTTCGGTGAAGGTTAGAAATCGTTCTTTTGATTTTCTTTTGGGCGTTCGGCTATAATTGAAAGCTGCACACAAAATAGTGTACCATGACTCCCACTTTCTCTGACTCCTCAAAACTTCCGTTTGAGAAGGGAGTAATGCATTTTGATGTGACAGTTGCCATGGCACGGATCAGCCATAAGATAGAATCTCACCTCAGATCAGTTTACGCCTGACAGAACGCTCCGCGCCAGGATACAAGAGACGACGCAGAGCATAATAGAGTGTGTTCCTATCCCGACTCGACAACGGCGAGTCGGGATAAACTCCGGTCAATGGAACAAGAAACGATTTGTTTCCGAGCAGTTAAACGTTTGTCACTTTGCGGGAATGCCAAGACGCTGTCTCCAATAAGCCGTTACAAAAATTTGATGGGGATCCATCTTCTCTCGAAGTGCCATGAATGCGTTCCACTTCGGGTACTGTGCTTTCAGGTATTCGGGCGCAACGGGCATATACTTTCCCCAATGAAATCGACAGCTAAAGTTCGTGTTCTTCATCAAGAGATTCCAAAATTGCGGATAATAAATCTCTGCAGGATTCCCTGCATTATAGCCGAACCAGAATATATCGACTCTTATCACGTCGCGATCGTAAGACGGGCTCATCCAGAAATCGCTCTTTTTCGCCGAATAGATTTCACAGCTGAATGAGCCGGTGGCCTTATATCCGTTTTGCTTATAGAAATCCCGAAGTGTGGTCATCACCTCTCTGCTCTTATCGAGAGGAATCCAGATTTCAGTGAAATCTACCGGCACAAGCTTGTCATCCACCTTGTTGTCCATCGGGAGCCCGTCCCACCATGTATCCCAGAACTTCTGCGGGCCGGGAGGATCGGATTCTGAATCCAGCGGATTGAAGACGTTGATGACAAAAGGGAGTATGTGTTTCGGATAGAGCCAACCCACGAATCTCATGAACAACTTCAGTATCCATGATAGCTTATATTTCTTGAGCACCATGGACCAATTCCCGGCAATAGCGTAAAAGAGGCCGCCGGCCGCCTCGGCAGGGTCCTGCGTGCCATGAAACTTCGGGAACTCGAGGTAAGGCTTCGGATGAAAGTCGTTGAGTGTCCCTGTTCCAGTATGCGTGACCGGATTGTAGGGAGTATATTCGTTTGGCTTCATCTGACTTGCCTTCCACACAACCATTTTTTCCACTCCCTGTTGGGGCCACCACATTAACCGAGCATATTCCGTGTCCCTGAAGAACTTTTCGATGTCTGGCTTGTTGGGTGTTCCATGTCCGAACAAATCAATCCCGCAATCATTTATTGGAAGAGTTGACTGCTCACCGATAATATCGAACTTATCCACAAGTTGGAAAGTGACGGATGTAATGATCCCGAACAGCCCCATTGAAACACCTGCCGCATAGAATTCATCCGATCCGCTATCACGAGTGAACTCATGAACCTTGCCGGTTCCATCAACCATTCTAAATGCTATGATCTGATCATCAAATGCATGCTGGATGGATCCACCCGCCGATCCTGTTGACACAAATCCTCCGACAGCCTGATGAATAATTCCGCCCATATCGGGAACCGCCAGACCCGCCTGATTAATTTGGTAGAAGAGGCTATTTATCCAATTAGAAGTGCCGCTGGGATCGTAAGGATCGCGCCCAAGGTGACATCCCGCTTCGACAGTGACCTGCTTCTTGGGCTTGTTGATTTTCACTGCAAGCATCTTGTCGAGCATCAGATCAATTCCGCCCGTGTCGTTTTCTCCGCGCTTGAAATTCGTTGTGTATATGGCGCCTGCGACCGAATGGCCGGATCCGCGAACGCGAATTTTCAACTTCTTCTCGTGAGCGAGCAAAATAAGTTCTCTTACTTCGTCTTCGTTTGCCGGATGGTAATAACCATCGCTAAATGTTACCATTTTGTCCTCCTTCTATTTTGTGATTTTCTTCCCGCAAGCCCGCGATGACAGCCAAAGCACTCTCGCCAATTATCCTGCAGCCTGAACTTCTTCTGCAACCAGATCCACTGAGACATTCTCAAGGTCGCGTTCGAGCTCAAGTTCCTTAAAGATCTTCGATGCTTTCGTCAAACATTCTTGAGGCGAGAAACCATCAAAGTTCCTGAACTGACTTTTACTTTCGAGCAGCCTCGTCCCGACTTCTCGGTAGATTCTCCCGGCATCAGCCATGGCCCCTAATTCCTGACCGGCGCGAACTCCTGTCTCCCAGCATTTTAGTGCCCTTCTCTGATTGCCGGTAAGCCACAAATATTTACCCATCAATAGACAAGCTTCACTGCGTATTTCCGCAACCTTCTTTGAAACTTTCATGGCTTCTTGGCCCGCCTTCAAAGCCTTTCTTGCCAAACCCTCCAAATCATTGTCCGAATATCTCACTCCATTGCTAGAGAGACGTTTCTCAAGCAAGTCCACGTAGTACCAAAAAGTGTAGGTCAAGTAATAAATGGTCAGCATCGGCGCCAGCTTACCCTTGCCGATGCGTGCCATGACCTCACCGGCTCGCTCCAATGATTTCTTAGCTCCGTCGAAATCGCCTAACAATATCTGAGCTTTCGCCTTCTTGCCGAGAATTCCCAGGAGCCAGGTCGGAAAACCAAGCTGCTCGATAAGATTGACAGTCTGGTCTGCCACTTTGATCGTCGCCCGCAAGTCTCTTCGTGCAAGGTTTCGGTCGAGCGTGAAGCTCGAACTAAACATCCGCGCATAGCCGAAATCGAAGGCGTCGCCAATTTCTTCCTGCTTGTGAATCAGTTCGAGAGAACGATCGAATTGGCCTGTTGAGTTTGCCACATAGACTGCCCAACTTATCGCCAGTGTTGCGGAATACACATCTCCCGTCCTCAATTTCTCTTCGACATATTTTTCATTAATGTCCGCAATGTTCTTCCAATCTCCGCTCAGGAATTTCAGCATGAGTTCATGTTCACTATCCTTCAACATGGATCCGAGTTGCCCTGACCCGGCATATTTGTTCGCCCTCTGCATGAACTTCCTGCTCAACGCGAATGACAAGCCGCTGTAGCTAAAGATTCCGCTCGCGTATGCATAGCTCGCATAACCGTCGGTCGGTTGAAGCTGATATTTTATCTGAAGCCTGAGCAAGTTTACGAGCTCAAAGAACATTTTCTTAGTGTCAAAATTCGCCGTCACGGAGGCCGCTTTATACAGGATGTCGAACACGGATTGGATTTCTTTGCTCGGAATCCCTTTAGACCTCTTTGATGGAAAATACAAATCCTTGAGTACCGCAGCCAGATTAATCGTGAACGCAAACAACTCTCTTAGTTTTCCGCTATCGGTCCTTATGCCTTTATGGGCCAGAGCCTTTTTGAAATGCTCAAGGGACTCATTCCAGTAACCTTTGTTGTAAAATGCGAGGCCGAGATTTTTCTCCAAAGTGAAAAGCTTATCTGGATCCGCTCTCTCACCGTATATCTGCACGTAGAATCTGATTGCCTCCTGCAAATAGTTGATGGCCTCGTGCGATGCTGCAGTGTTGAATGTCCGCTCTCCAGCCTTGAACAAGTAATCTTCGGCCTTCACCATATCTCCACCGGCGCTATAGTGGAACGCCAGCATCCCGTAGAAATCAGGCAAGCGGTCGGAGAATATGGACTCGATTGCGGCAGCAACTTTCAAATGCAGTACCTTCTTGGTCTTCGCGACCAGCATGTTGTAAACAAGCTCCTGCACCAACGCGTGTACGAATGCCATTTCACGTTCCTCATTCCTGTTGCTATCGCGCACGAGTTGGAGATTCTTGAGATGAGCAATCGTACCATCAAGATTCGTCGATTCTCCTTCGACGTATTTAAGAACATCGTAAAGAAAAAATCTCCCCATCACCGAGGCGGTCTTGAGAAGCGATCTGCTTTTATCATCGAGCTTATCAATCCTGGCCATCAGCACGTCCTGGATGGTCGCAGGGATTACAGCGCTGTTGATCTTTTCAGTAACTGCAAAGTGGCCGTTCTCCTCGACCAACACATCGTCATCTATTAGTGATCGAAGCACCTCTTCGATGAAGAATGGATTGCCTTCAGCCCTGCTTATCGCTTCATTCAATTTCGGTGGAATATCCTGCACCTTCAGAAGGTTTTCCATCAATAGCTTACTGGTCTGATCGTCAAGCGGCTGGAGATATATCTCGTCGTGAAACCCGGCATATCTTTCTCGCACTCCCGAAAGAAGTCGGTCACTTGTCTCTTTGAAGTTCGGCCGGAAAGTATTTATAAACAGTACCCGATGATTTTCCGCAAGCCGGAAAAGCGACTGGAGAAGGTCGATGGATGACTGATCTGCCCAATGCAAATCTTCAATTAAGATCACTACTGGCGCTAACTTGCTTCCCCCGATGATGAGATCCCTGAAACTTTTTTGAGTAAGCTTGTTCAATGCATCGCCTGTGATTCCCTTAACACGCTCTGAGGCTTCGCCCCTGAGCTTAAATCCCATGAGAGTTGCGATGAAAGGAAACATTTCCGATGCACTCTCAGGAACGACTTTCGTAATCGAGTCTTCCAACTTTGAGCATGCCTCTGAATCGCTATCCTCCTCAATTATGCCCGCCCAGTTCCTGAGGATATCAATAATCGGATGGAAGCCAAGATTTTTTCCGATAGAGAGTGATCTTCCTTCAAACAGCGCGACCCTCGTGATAGCATCCTTCTTTCTGATCTCTGCTGTAAGTCTCGATTTACCAAATCCTGCATCGCCTATGATACTAACAATACCACCCTGGCCGTTAATGACTTTCAATAAGTGAAATTCCACACGGTCGAGCTCTTTGTCTCTCCCCACCATGTCTGAGTAGATTGTCCTCCCTGCACCGCGTTCCGCCCTGTGATGTCGTTCTCTTTCCGAGAGGAGCTGGTACGCCTGAACTGGGTCTCTTTTTCCGCTTAGAACCACCGGTTTCAGCTGCTTATACTTAAATTCTTCTCTGGTGTATTTGAACGTCGATGATCCCACAACAATTTCATTTTCCTCCGCGCTTTCGAGCAGACAGCTGGCAACGTCCACCGCTTCACCCACAACACTGTACTCTTGCCTATCTCCGCTGCCCACCGAACCTGCAACGACCTGACCTGTATTGATGCCCGCACGAAGACTCAGATTCACAGGTAGCTTCTTTGATACGCTTAGCTCACGAAGACAAGATCGCATTTCAATAACTGCGCTGATCCCCTTCTGGGGAGCGTTCTCTACCGCATCCGGAAGTCCCCAAAAAGCAGTGACTGCACCAACAGTAAGATTGTGGAGTGTACCCTCATAATTCAGTATTGTTGTACTGATGACTTCATGAAGATCGTTTAGCACGTGTGGTATATCTTCCTGGTTCATGCCCTTCATTAATTCATCATATCCTGTTATGGCACATTGAACGACAGTGGCTTGCTTTCTCTCGATTCCTTCTCTCGTCCTACCGGATCGGTTGCCGGATACAGCTTGAGCAGTTTCCGACAGCTGCAGACTCCGTTCAAGATTTTTCAAATCCTCAACGAGTTTCTCGGCAGAATCGTACCGTGCCACTATGTCTTTTTGGAGGCATTTCAAAATTATTTGCTCCAGCTCAGTCGGGATATCCGGCCTTAGCTCACTTGGATGAACAACTTCTGCATTCAATATCGAGTACAGCGTGGCTGCCTCATAATCATGGAAGAAAGGGAGCAGCCCGGTAACCATTTCATAAGCTACGATCCCGAATGACCAAATATCGGAAGGTGCGTCCGCCTCTTCTCCGCGCACCTGCTCTGGCGACATATAAGCGAGTGTACCACCGGTCGAGGACGTATCCTTCGTGTGAGTCACCCCTTTAAGCCTGGCAAGTCCGAAGTCCATCACCTTGATCTGATTCTTTGAGTTAACCATTATATTTTCAGACTTCACGTCCCTATGGATAATGCCGTTGGAATGAGCTTCATGAAGCCCGTCCGCGATTTGAATGGCGTACTTCACAGTCTCCCTTATTTGCAGCGGACCTGGTTGCAATTTCACACGCAGCGTCGTTCCGTCAACGTATTCCATTACGATGAAGCGCTCGTCTTCGATATCTTCGATCGCATGAATTACACAAACATTCGCGTGATTCAGCGTCGCTGCCGCTTGAGCTTCGCGCATGAATCGTTCGAATTGTTCACTAGTAGGGTTAATGTCATGCGGGAGGAACTTCAGTGCAACAATCCGCAAAAGGCGAGTATCTTCCGCTTTATAGACAACACCCATGCCTCCTTGCCCGAGCTTCTCGATAATCTTATAGTGCGAAAACGACGCGCCGATCATAAAACTAACCGACCCTCCTCCTTTCGTATTTGTGCACCATGGCCGTCAGTCGTTCTCCAAGCAGTTGCACAAGCCAGGCCTATTTGTCTCCAATCAGCTCTACGAATTCGGGATCGCTGCGGATGCTGTCCAAATCGGTATCGCGTTTCATCCATTCGTAGTTTTCCCATCCAGCTGCTAACGCTGTTCGAAGGGATTTGATCGCGAGTTTTGATTCCCCAAGGCGGGCGTAAAGACAGGCACCGTTGTATAGCATCAGTGTATCATTTGGACTTAGCTCAAGTGCCATTTTACCTTGGGCTTTTGCTTCCTCTACTTTCCCAAGCTGGGCCAGAAGTTGAGCGTGGAATATTCGGGCACGTGCATCATCAGGATGCTGAGACAAATAACGAGCAAAAGCTTCAAGACTCTGCTTCAGAGTTTCATCAAGTCTTTCCGTGTCTCCCAAACGCTCGTAGCACATGCGGAGGTCGGCATAAGCCGAATAGAAATCGGGGTTCATCGCGATCACTTTCTTGAAAAGTTCGATTGCCTCGGGGTCTCTGTCAGTGCTATGAAATATTCTGCCAAGTATCCAATACCCGGCGAAGTTATTCGGATCAAGCTCGATCGCCTTCTGGCCTGCCGCGTACGCTTCTTCGAGCGATTTCTTGTTATAGTATGCCAATGCGAGTGCGGCGTAAGCTTCCGAGAGCGTGGAGTCGTACATCAAAGCCTTAAGTCCGGATTCAATCGCTTTGTCCAGCCAGGCGGTATTC
Source organism: Candidatus Kryptoniota bacterium (assembly GCA_049278975.1). Taxonomy (GTDB): domain Bacteria; phylum Bacteroidota; class Ignavibacteria; order Kryptoniales; family JAKASW01; genus JAKASW01. The sequence goes on along the minus strand of JBAPNE010000150.1, from coordinate 13,730 downwards.
CTCTCAAAGAACTGATAGAAATAGGCGTAGGCTTCTCCCAGCCCGGCGTAGGCTGAAGCATAACGCGTGTCAAGCTCCGTCGCCTTCTGGAACAACTGGATAGCAAACTGAATGTTGTTCTTCGACATCCGGTATAGAAAATCTCGCCCTCGCAAATACAAGTCAAATGCGTCTGCACTGATCGTGGATCGTTTTTCAAGGACGACCTTTTCCGTTGGCGACAATTTCACTCTGAGTGCATCCACTATCTCCCTTGAGACTTGCTCCTGTATGTCGAACACATCCGCCAATTTCCCCTTATACGTTTCTCCCCACAGTTGGGTTCCACTCGCCACATCGATCAACTGGGCCGAAATCCGCAGGTCGTCTTTGAATCTCCTTACACTCCCCTCCATGATATATCCTGCACGCAATTCTCTGCCGATTGACTTGATATCCTTTTTTGTCCCCTTGTACTGCATAGAGCTGGTCCTGGCAACAACACCGACATTCTTTATTCTCGACAGGTTGATGATAAGCTCTTCCGCGAGCCCTTCGGCGAAATAGTCGGCCTCTTTGTCAGGGCTGATATTCTCGAACGGCAAAACGGCAACTCTCTTCTCTTCTTCCACATCCTGTTTTACACCGCCGTGATCACGCAAGCCGCGCAGGTCTGACAGAAAATCCGACGCATCCTGGTACCTGTCGGCCGGCTCCTTCGACAAAATCTTTCCGATTAGATCATCAATACCTGGAGGAAGATCGGATATAATACCTGTAATCGGCTCAACCTCCTCATTCATTATCGAGTACATCATGGCTTGTTCGAAATCGCCCTTGAACGGAAGTTTGCCTGCAAGCATCTCATAAAATATCACGCCCATGGACCATAAATCCGCACGGTGGTCAACCTTATCGCCTCGAGACTGTTCCGGAGACATATAGGCTGCGGTGCCGACCGTTGTGCCTTCTCTCGTAACGAGAACACTCCATTTGACCTTTGCCAGACCGAAATCCATGATCTTAGTCTGACCGGTTTTCGTAAGCATGATGTTGCCGCTTTTTATGTCGCGGTGTACTATCCCTTTTTGGTGTGCCGCTTGAAGGCCGCTCCCGATTTGTTCGATAATCCTGAATGATTCGTCTACACTTAATGGTCCGTTCTTTATTTTCTCTCTCAGTTCGGGCCCGTCTATGTACTCCATCACAATGAAAACTTCCCCGCCTTCCTCTTCAATTGCGTGGATCGTGGCAATATTCGGATGATTAAGTGCCGCCGCGGCCTGTGCCTCTACTTCAAATCTGTTTCGTTCTTCCTGGCTCGCAGAAATATGATGCGGCAGAAACTTGATCGCCACCTCTCTCTTCAACTTAGAGTCTTCGGCCTTGTAAACGATCCCCATGCCCCCCTCTCCGAGTTTTTCGATAATTTTATAATGGGAAATAGTTTTGCCAACCATGAAAGCGTCTCCTTCCGACATTGATTTAGAAATCGCGCTGGTACAATCTCAGCTGCTGTTCTTCATTACAACCGACAATGAAAGCCGGTGGCATTCGTTTATCGCGCCGTGCTAAGTCGGCTCTCGCCTGACAACTAACGCAGTAATATCATCGTATTGTGGGGCTTCACCTGCATGAGTTCTGACGGCTTTGACAATCTCTTCAATAATTCTTTCGGCAGGAATGTCAACGTTCTCTCTCATCAGATCGGTGAGTTTGCTCTCCCCAAATTGTTCTCTGTCCAGGTTCATCGCTTCAGTTACCCCATCTGAGAAAGTTACCAGTATGTCGCCGGGCCGAAAAACAATGACAGCTTCATCGAATGCGAAGCCATCCATTATACCGATCATTGTTCCACCTTCTCGAAGCCGAACAGGGTCACCCTCTCCACTGATCAGAAACGGCGGCTCGTGACCGGCATTGCAGTAAGTCAGGGTGTGATTCTGAGTGTCGAGAATTCCGTAGAAGAGCGTGGCGAATTTTTCCGGACTGGTGCTCTGGTAGAGCTGGTGGTTGCACCTGGAGATGCATTCTTTGACCGAATTTCCATTATAAGTTTGGCTCCTCAGCGAGGCCTGCAGGTTAGCCATGAGTAACGCCGCCGGGAGTCCCTTGCCCGAGACGTCCCCCAAACAGATTGCAAGTTTACGATCATCGACCGATATGAAATCAAAGTAGTCGCCACCAATTGTCCTGGCAGGAAATGTTGCTCCGGCAATATCGTACCCTGAAAGACTTGGGAATTTCTTCGGCAGCAAGTCAGCCTGGATTTGAGAAGCCAATTTGACCTCCTGCTGCATCTTCATCAGATTCCGTTCTTCTTCATAGAGCCTCGCGTTCTCCACGACCTGTGCCGACTGCGCCGCGATGATGGACAGAATACGCTGATCATCTTCAGTAAATCCATTTCCGCCCTTCTTATTATATACTGTGAGTACCCCTTTAAGAGCTGAACGAGTAAGAAGGGGGACGCATAGCACGGAATGCACGGAACCGTCCCAGGTGATTCCGCGGAACCTTTCATCACGTGGCGGATCGTTAACTAAAAGTGCCTTCTTGTTCAAGATCATCCAACCTAGAAGTGCCTGATTGAAATGGAATTGCCCGTGTTCCGATGAACTCACCATGGTGCGCACCAAGGTCTTCATAGGTTGATTAGGCTCCTCTTCGACCAGGGTGATTACGCCTTGCTCGGCACTAACCGCCCGGAGGGAACGATTTATTATCTTGCGGATAACTTCTTCGGAGTTATTGAGCGCCCCTATCGCAGTGGCAAGTTCATTAAGAACAGATAGCTCATCGACTGCGCGTTTGAGACGCTGGTTTTCTTCTTCGAGCCTGAGAAAGTTAAAGTTATCTGGATTAGTGTTCGTCATCTAAAGGATATCAGTTCCTATTTACGCAATTGGCGGTTCAGCCGGGTTGAGCCAACACATCGCACCCGACCAATTGCAAACGTGCCAACCATTCTTACATGGCTGACAATACTCATTGAACACTGATGAACAGTTTAAAGTTTCAGGTAATTGAAAAATCCTCGTACGACAACCTGCTCTACCAATTGTTCAAACAATGGCACAATCAGGATCAAAACTAAGCCTAGCGCAATTCTGTGTAGCTGACCCAACTCTCATTCAAAGCTCGCACGGGCATCCCTCACGAAAACCAACCTTCAGGGATAGTTTTTATTTTACTCTAAATAAAAAAACAATACATCACTATCCACAGCCTATCAAAGAAGCTAAGAAAAGATTGCGCCAACACTTGGCGGGAGTACAAGTCATCCCATTGTTGCACAACACTATCCTGTAAAATTGCCGAAACCCTGTAACCACGACATTCCACTCGGAAAAAATTACCTCTAATTTTTCTGACTTTTCCAGAGCAATTTAAGGCAATGTAATCGTAAGCAACAGCGCATCAATGAATTACGCTACTAGCATTTCCGCAACGTGGATCAATTTTTCTCGGCATTGTCTTCGCATTAAGAAGATCAGAGAAGATGATGAACCAAAAAGATAAATGTTCTGAGATGACGAAAATAGCGATGACAATCATTCTCATATTGACAGGATTGATGCTTCCATCCACAACATTACAGGCACAGGGAAGAAGAACAGCCACAGCTACTGTTACACTTACGGTTATTGCTGCACCGGGAGTCACTTTCAGCCCGACGAAGGCAAACGCGAGTTCAAGTGTGGCTGGTGTTAGTAACACATCAGAAGGGGGAATGACTTTGTATGGATCGAACAATGTTCTGATACAACTAAACTCCTCAAAAGCCACCGTCAATTCTCAGATAAATCTCAAAGCAAACCAGGTAACTACTTTGACAGCTAAACAACTAAATGGTTCCTCCAGCGTTGAGATGATTTACATCGGAAGTTAGTACACCGCTCTCTCGTTAACTGTTCGTTGGCGCTGCCAAATGATTCTGTCTGTACTTTCTTCTGTTCCAAACAAACTTTATTGATACCGCTTTTCGATAGCAGCTTTCAACACACTTGCCGCAGACCACACACTCTGAATTTGTAACAAGCCCACCATTCTCGGCGACATATTCTGTTATGGGAAGTTTCACTAGACAGTCTCTCTCACATTTACGGCAAAGATTGCATTTATCCGTGTCAACCACGGGAATCAATCTTGAAAATGTTGTCCCTGCTGCACACAGAGAACCCATGACGCATAAGTTTCTGCACATCCAGCGCTTATCCAACGAGAACCCAAAGAGAATAGCTCCAGTGCAATCGTACAACCATATTTGTTTGTAATGTTCATTAAAGTCCATATTCAAGAACCAAAGATTAAACTGCGCATGGTTTATCACTCCAGATTTCAAATTGAAGAAAAAGAATGAAAGTGAAGTGGCGAAAAAGGCAACGATCCCAACGACTCGAACCCACTGTCTCGGCGTTCTCCATGGAATCTTAAATAAGGACTGTTGACTCAGCAAATCCTGCAATGTGCCGAAAAAACAGAGCCAACCACAAGTGACTTTCCCGATTATCGGCGAGAGCAATACAGATCCTCCCCAAATTACAACTACCCATGTGATGACGCCCCAGTAAATTGAGTGCCAAACGAAGGCAAAATTTAACGCTCTGAAAACAGTCGGCGTTAATATCAAAACTGTGATTCGGGCCAGCAAATTATAAGTGAATAATTTTTTCATTCTTTTGTTCGTAGAATTTTTAGCGGCAGATGCACCAATGACAGTGTATATATGCCGACAACGATTAATGGTAGATTCACAAATTCACTTTTCATTATTTGTCTTCCTAATTTGAAGTACTTTTATCTACAAAGTGAATACGCAAAAAAATTATTTCTTGAGAAATTTTTCTATGGTGTTGACGTATTCTTCAAGTGCGCGTTTTCCTTTTTCTGTTATCCTGTACTTGGTCTGCGGTTTTCTATCGACAAATCTTTTCTTCGAAGATATATATCCAACATCTTCTAATTTCTTGAGATGTGTGCTAAGATTGCCATCGGTCGTCTTCACTACATCCTTGAGAAAAGTAAAATCTTCCGCATCTACACTGAGAAGTGCCGCGACCACTGCGAGTCGTATTCGCGAGTGCAGCGTGTCGTCTATTTGCTGGTAATCAAAATCATTCATTTCATATCGACAAGTTGCAGCTTTTTCTTAGACGATCTATAAAAGACAAAACCGGGAACAGCTTGGAAAAGAATCATCATTGCCCCAAATATAGGAAGAGTGTTTTCGCTTTTAATGGCAAACATACAAAGCGACCCGATCCACCAAGCTATCCCAACAAGGGTTACCCATTTAAGCTTGTAAACAAAAGAGCTGATCGCGTATGCGGAACCCATTACCGCTGCGATTGCCGGACAGATGGCCCAAGCTTGAAGGGCACCTGACAAAAACCCTATGAAACCGAGAATTGTGCTGGCAACACCGCAGCTTGCCCAGACAAGTGCCACCAGCTTCGCGCCGATCGGCCAACCTGCCGGCTTTGACGGTTCGCGAATTGCAAAGATGATCGAGATAATCCATCCTATTACTACGGTCGCGATCCACAACCACAATGCGAACATCCCCATATTGCCGACTAAGGCCAAGCTATAGTCAATAAAAATCGCGACAGCAACCAGTATTCCCCAAAGAAGATAATACTTCCCGTTGTCGAACGTAAACCTGCGGCTCTCCTCGATGACTCGCTTTATGAGAGCTATATCCTCAATTACACTTTGCTGATCCATTTATCCTCCTTATATAAAGTACTTTGAATCACAAAGTAATATAATGAACCAGCTTGATGTTGTCAAGTGAAAAATGAAAATAATTGTAACGTTACAACGCGCGCTTCCACTTGAGTATTTCAATCTTTCAGACGGTGATAAGTTTCAATCCGTAAAATATCGCCACCCCTAAATTGAAAACATCCACGAGCACATGAGACAATATCGGATAGAAAAGGTTTTTCTGTTTCTGATAAAACCACATCCAGAGTATCCCCATAATAAAAGTCGAAATTACTGCAGCGATCCATTTGGGCGCAGGCAGTAACCAGTGCGAACCCCAAAGAAAATAATGGCTCGCTGCAAACAGACTAGAGGAATAGAAAATCCTGAACACCCTGCTCGCAGGTATGTTGTTGAGCAATCCCCGCCAAAAGAATTCCTCGAAGAAAGGATTGATTGCGGCAAAGATAAAAATATAAACTAAGAAAATCGGAGGGACAGCTTTAAGGTTTAAGATGAAGAGAGCAAGCGTCGGAAGAATCGGGAGAATGATCCCGATTAACAGATAATGCGGTTTAGGTATTGTGCGCGTAAAGAAAGAACCGGAGACAATCTTAATATTCAGTTTGCTTCTTGCAAAAATCAGACATAGCCCAATCATCATGTAATAAAAAATGATTGACGGAATCCAGGAATATCTAAGTGGAAACAGCCTCACGTTGAGCTCAATTCCGAGTCTTCCGAAAAGCAGAACAAAAAGAGGCATAAGAATAAGCGAGACTTTTGCCCTTGATGATGCTGAAATGGGTTGATCATTGTTCATTTGTAATACCATATTTATGTTTACACTAATAAAGAGCTTTGATGCCGAACAGAATGAAAGAGCAAAGCACAACCGCTTGCATCAGCTCTTGCTCATCTATTCATCCGGTGTGTATAAAGTACTTTGAATTCCAAAGCAATATAATAAATCGGCTTGATGTTGTCAAGCGGAGACCGAGCAAACTCGCAATACCACACAAAGCTTATGTCAGACATACTTCTTGTAACCTTAATAATTTTCTCAAGTGAGTGATAATGGTACTGACCTGCCCCCATATATTGTACCAATGATACGTTAGTGATCCCACTTTCGGACTAATGTTACGCTGGATCACTTTTTGGGGGACAGGTCAAACCCGCATTCGAACTAGTTTAAGACTGGCTCACTTTGTTGGGGACAGGTCAGTTCAAAATACTATTGTGAACACCGTTTGCTCACCGGGTTGTGACCATACGCTGATCAATGCATGATGCATATGTAGTATTTGACGTGAGAGGCTTAACCCTATTCCGGAGCCATTGTCCCTTGTAGTGAAAAACGGTATGAATATTTTCTCCTGTGTCTCTCTCGGAATCCCCGGTCCGTTGTCCTCGACGCGGATTGCTATCTTGCCTTTATCTTCAAGCTGGGCCGACAATTTTATCCGTCCACCTCGCCTCCCGTTAAGCGCCTGAATAGAGTTCACGAGAAGGTTCAGAAGAACTTGCTCCAAAAGGCCAGGGTCTGCTGTTAGTTCAAGCGATTCGGGTTCAACCATTGTGGTGAGTTCTATGCCGCTCTCGTTTACTGCCGGCCTGACGAGCTGTTCCACGTGAGAAAGCAATGTCCCAACTGGAAAGATGATCAACTTTGGATCAGGGATATGTGTGAGAGTCCTGTAGGAGTCGACAAAACGAAGCAGCCCCTTACTTCTGGTCTCGATTGTCCGCACCGCAGTTTGAACATCTTCAAAGACCGGTGAAACCAGCAGCCCTTTCTCATGGGATTGGGAGTGCGCGTCGGACAACAATTTATTTGCTGTGGAAGCTAGCGATGCGATAGGAGCGATAGAATTTACAATTTCATGGGTCAACACCCGTATCAAATTCTGCCAAGCGTCTAGTTCAATTTCCTCCAGTTCACCCCGCATATCATGTATTGACGCAAGAGTGTAGCTTCTTTCTCTCATTCTGAACCTTGAGGTTTGAATGGCAAGCCGCATTGAGACATTACTGCTTTCTATGCGAACAAGATTCTTGTTTCGAAGATTGGTGGTGCATAGGGCCTCGAATAAATCATTACTAATGGATTTGAGCTCTTTCACATTCTTGAGTTGTGATACTCCGAGTAACCGTTTTGCCGATCGGTTTATCATATCGATTTTGCCATCTTCCTTGAAAACGATCAGGCCGACGCTGAGTTGTTCGACCACAAAATGGAAGTACTGAAATCGATCTTCGCTTTCGACTTTCATCTCCTCAAATCTATGGGCTATTCTGTTAAGCGTTCTATTCAGGTCATCAAAGGCTCTGCTTTTCCTGGCGACACTGAATGTCTGCGTGAAATCATCTGCTTCGACGGCCTCCAGAAATCGGGACAAGTTCCGGTTCTTATTCTCTATCCAATGAACCAAAGCGAAAACCTGGTACAACGCCAGAAGAACCATGAATGCTGTCATCTCATATAAATTGGTGTGGAACAAGAGGTAGGCAAGCAACGAAATAGTTCCGGTTAGGAGAAGTATGCGTGAAACTGTGGTCAACCGGAAACGGTCAGGATTCATGAAAAAGCCATTTGGTTACATTATGTATGTAGTCAACGAGACAGGAGTCGGAACCATTGAAATTTCATATCGGGTAACAAACAATTTATATTCCGTATTTCCTGATCCTTCTATAGAGAGCGGTTCTGGTTATGCTGAGTTCTTTTGCTGCTTCAGTAACATTCCCGCCATGTTTCTTTATTATCATTTCAATATGCCTTTTCTCGACTTCATCTAGCGAATGATCGAAAAGCAATGGATCGCCATGAGACGTGATCGAGGACCTGAAAAGCATTTCTTCCGGTTGGAGAGCCTCGGAATCGCTCAATATCACTGCTCGTTCTATGACATGCTGTAACTCTCTAATATTGCCGGGCCAATGGTATCTGCACAACACTTTCATAGTTTCTGTGGAGACTCGGATGTCGGATTTTTGGTACTTCCTGCCATATATCCTCATGAAATGTTCTACCAATAACGGAATGTCATCTAATCGGTCACGAAGAGGAGGCAGACTAATCTCCACCGTGTTTATCCTGTAAAGGAGGTCTTCTCTGAATTTCTTCTGCATTACCATTTCATGGATTGGCATGTTGGTGGCTGAGATGAGTCGTATATCGATTGGGTGGGATTTGTCGGAACCCACTCTCATTATTTCGCGTCTTTCGACTACCGCGAGTAGCTTAGCTTGTAAGGAAACTGAAAGATTGCCTATCTCATCAAGAAAGAGTGTACCTCTAGACGCGATCTCAAATCTACCCATTCGTTCATTCGTCGCACCAGTGAAGGCGCCTTTTTCATGTCCAAAGAGCTCGCTTTCAAAAAGAGTCTCACTGATAGCGCCCATGTCGACTACGATGAAAGGATTGTCTACCCTGTTCGAAAAGCGGTGTATGGCGCGGGCCACCAGCTCCTTGCCGGTGCCATTTTCACCTAGTACCAGAATGTTCGCTTCTGTCCCTGCAACCTTCCGTATTGTTTCAAATATTTGTGCCATCGTGCCCGACCTGCCAATTATGTCTTGAAAAGGTTGATCAAGATCGGCACTCAATAATTTTTCCCGGTTACGCAGCGCAGCGAGTTCCACTTTAGTTTCCCGCAACTTCAGAGCTGATGAGAGAGTTGCCAGAATTTTCTCGTTTTGCCATGGTTTAACAACGAAATCCATTGCACCTTCCTTGATAGCGTGAACTGCGGTCTCAATGTCACCGTACGCTGTAATTAGTATTACAATAGCGCTGGGATCGACCTTGAGAATCCTACTCAGCCACTGGAATCCTTCTTCGCCTGTTGTTGATCCCTTTGCGAAATTCATATCCAAGAAAATAACGTCGTACAGTTTTGATTTGAGTCGGGCTTCTATATTACGCGGATCTCGTTCGGTCTCCACCAACCGCAGATGCGGTTTGAGAAGAAGATTGAATGCCGTAAGAACGGCAATGTCGTCGTCGACAATCAAAACACTACCATCGTTTTCAACAACTGGCACCATAAACAAATCTAACTATCCTGCCTCAATAATGCGAACGGCATCACCAATATAGCTTTGGAGATCAGAAGCTCGTGGGTGCTGCTGACCGGGATCATTAATTCAAGATCTGTATCAAATCCGCACACAGGACGTATCAAAACCGAACAGGGTTGACACACTATCTGTGTTTATGAATGCCACAGATGCGGCAAAATCAGGCACAATCTTTGACGATTACATCAACGTACAAGAAATCAATAAGGCCTGGCTGAATGATTCGAATCAGTAATCTTAAAAAAGTATATAGAACCGATGAGGTCGAAACAACTGCGGTTGCTAATGCAAATTTGCGTATTGATGCTGGCGAATTTGTGGCGATTATGGGGCCATCCGGATCTGGTAAGACAACTCTACTAACAATACTCGGGCTCCTTGATAGTCCGACAGAGGGGCAGTACTACTTCCTTGGGCACGAAGTCTCGAAATTTTCGGAGAAGCAACGTACTGGCCTTCGAAGAAGAAATATCGGCTTCGTCTTTCAGAATTTTAATCTAATTAATGAATTGACAGTTTACGAAAATATTGAACTCCCGCTTATATACATGGGGATAACATCTTTGCAGCGGGAAGAGATGGTGATGGGGATCATGGAGCAGATGCGAATAACTCCGAGGCGCAACCATTTTCCACAACAGCTATCTGGAGGACAGCAGCAAAGGGTTGCTGTAGCAAGAGCTGTCGTTGGAAAACAGAAATTGATTTTGGCAGATGAACCCACTGGGAACCTCGACTCCAGGAACGGTGATGAGGTCATGAATCTTCTTGCCCAATTAAATGAGGGTGGGGCCGCAATAATCATGGTGACACATTCAACTGAGTACGCCAGTTGGGCTAATCGCACAGTGCGGATATTTGACGGTCATGTGGTCAATGAAAATGTTGAGGAGGAAATCCGAAGTGTTCTGGATCTACGTTAAAACAGTTCTTAGGAATATTTCGAGATCCAAAGTTTACTTTTTTGTCAACGTCGCCGGTCTGACAACAGGGTTTACAGTTTTCACGTTAATAATATTATACGTAATGAATGAATTCAATTACGACACCTTCAACAAGGAAGCGGATAGGATATATCGGGTTGTCGAGATTCAGAGTCCGCCTGGCATGCAAGTTCAACATGTTGCCATCACTATGCCGGCCCTTGGTCCGGCTTTGAAGAGCGAGTTCCCTGAGATAGCCGATGCTGCCAGATTTTGTCCATGGTCAACTGTACTATGTCGGTATGGCGAAAGGCGATTTTACGAAGACGAGCTTTCTTTTGCAGATTCAAGTATCTTTGACATTTTCACATTCCATTTCATTGAAGGAAATCCATCTACCGCTTTGAATGCCCCATATAATATCGTAATCAATCAAACGATTTCAAGAAGATACTTCGGCAATGGCGATCCGATTGGAAAGTTTATAAATATCGTTGCGGATCTCGGACAGAAAGGGTTTCAAGTTACGGGGGTAATTCAAGATTTCCCTCAGAACTCTCATTTGCGCTTCGATATGATTGCTTCACTAACTTCACTTGAAAAGCATTCGGCATCTTTCAGCGGATGGGGGAACAACGATGTCGTCACTTATGTTCTGCTCAAGCAAGGTCTCTCTCCAGAAGAACTTGGGAAGAAGTTTCCCGGACTTCTGAAAGCTAACCTTCCCCCTAATGGCTTGAATGCATTGGAGATATATCTCCAACCGCTCAGAAGTATCCATTTGCACTCCAACCATATTGTGTACCAGGTTAATTACAACAAAGGTAATATTGATGATGTCAGATTTTTCATGTTAATCGCTTTTTTTGTGATTATTCTTGCGTGTATAAACTTTATCAATCTAACGACCGCTCGGTCTGCAATCCGAACCAGAGAAGTGGGTATTCGCAAGCTGCTCGGATCATATCATTCGGAACTTGTCTTTCAATTCATAGGAGAATCGATCGTACTTTCATTAATTAGTTTGCTTATATCCCTTCCAATAGTAGAAGCTTTGTTGCCCACTTTCAATTCAATGATGGGTGAGAGAATAATTGTTGCGTACAATAATCAATGGTCATTTATCCTTATGTTGGTTCTGACTGCCATTCTTGTGGGGTTTGTTGCCGGGCTCTACCCGGCTATTTACTTATCCTCGTTTAGGTCGATAGACCTGCTGAAGGGTAGATTCTCATCCAGCCGGAGCGGGGTCATTCTGAGGAAGGGATTGATCATACTCCAGTTTGGCATAGCAATTGGCCTGGTGACAGGAACAAGTATCGTTTTCGGTCAGATGGATTACATCTACAACAAACCTCTGGGCTTCGAGAAAAATGATTTGATGTATGTCCCCCTGCGCGACACTCTGTCGAGAAGCAAGATCCCATTACTCACCGAACGGCTTCTTAGCGATCCTAATATTCTTGCCGTCTCAGCGGGGGAGTTGAAAGGAGCAGTTAGAACGCAGGGACCGGTGTCGGTTCTGGGAACAAACGGCCAGTCTCGCCTAATGGTGACGGAGAGCTATGTTGACCACGATTATATCAGAACCATGGGTATGAGAATGGTTCAAGGCAGGGATTTTTCAAGAGACTTTCCTTCCGATTCGTCATCCGTAATTATCAATGAGACAATGACAAAAGCACTTGGATGGAAATACCCAATTGGAAAACAAATTCAGAGGGGAAACGGCTCAGTGTTTTCCGTGGTCGGAGTGGTGAAGGACTTCAACTATTCCTCACTGCAACAAGAAATTGGCCCACTTGTTATGTGGCTCGAACCGAGTAATTGTCCGTACCTCGTTGTTAGAGTGTCCCGTCAAGATATGAAATCTGCGACTGACTTACTTAATAGAACATGGAGTAGCATATTACCGGACTACCCATTTGAGTATGGTTCCGTGGGCAGTTATCTGGATAACCAGTATGGTAATGAACAGGAAACCGAACACCTTCTCGCCCTTTTTTCATTAGTCGCTATACTCATTGCGTGCTTAGGTCTCTTCGGACTCACGTTGCACACGACTGAACAGCGAACTAAGGAAATCGGTGTCAGAAAAGTGCTCGGGGCATCTGTCCTCAGTATAGTTCTAACGCTGTCAAAGGAATCAATCAAGCTCGTCATAATTGCTGGGGTAGTTGCCTGGCCAACGGCCTACTATTTTATGAACAGGTGGCTTCAAAATTTTGCCTATAAGATTACCATAAACGTGTGGGTGTTTGTTCTTTCAGGCTTCATCGTCTTTCTAATTGCTATCTTGACGTTGAGCTTTCAGGCAATCAGAGCCGGTCTTTCAAACCCTGTAAATACTTTAAGATACGAGTAAATAGGAGAATCATGAATAGATCAGCTTTCACTATATTCTTTGTCTCAATGGCAAGCCTCCTTTCACTTTGGTGTATGGCCTGTCATTTAATTCCCACAATGAATCAGGGCTCGCATTTACTGCTGTCAACCGTTGGTGTAATCGGTTTCGGTTTCCCAGTAGTGCGAAACAACGCTGTCAAGAAAATATACGAGCGAGCTCTAAAGCTTTCCAAATCTGATTTGCCATTGCTAATCACAGGTGAGACGGGTAGTGGAAAAGAAATCCTGGCAAGGTATGTTCATGAAAATTCCCTACGAAGCCAGGCGGGACACTTTGTGGCCATAAACTGTGCTGCAATCCCGGATAATCTAATGGAAAGCGAGCTCTTCGGATACGCCAAGGGCGCTTTTACTGATGCCTGTAGCGATAAGACTGGCCTCTTTGAGATTGCAGAGGGCGGTACCCTTTTTCTAGATGAAGTTGCAGAAATGAGTCTGGTAGTGCAGAAGAAACTGTTGAGAGCCTTGGAGTATCAAGAGTTCTATCCTGTTGGTTCCGTAACTCCAAAGAAGGTCAATTTCAGATTAGTCTGCGCGACGAGTCAGGACCTTGATCAAATGATCAGGGACAAAACCTTCAGAATAGATCTGTACCACAGGATCCATTCCTGCGAATTGGGC
>JBAPNE010000149.1:0-3976 GCA_049278975.1 Candidatus Kryptoniota bacterium | reverse complement strand
TGCTTATTGTTACGATTATTTAGAACTACCGGAAAAATCTTTGAAATGTTACGATAAAGTGATCGAACTTGATCCGTATAATTATAGAAGCTGGTACAACCGGGGCATTTCGTTGAATGCTCTGGGCAAATTTCAGACGGCCGTTGAAAGCTACGACATGGCCATTGCAATCGATGAAAAATTCAGTGCAGCATGGTACAACAGAAGCAACGCACTTCTGAGCATGGGCAAGCTACCCGAAGCAATCGAGAGCTATAAAACGACTCTGAAATACGAGCCTAAGGATGTTGCAACATGGCACAACATGGCAACGGCTTACGAAGAATTGGGTGAATACAAGGAGGCGATCAGGTGTTATTCTGAAGCCCTGAAAATAGATTCCAATCATGTCGAATCCTTATTTGGCAGAGCTGTGTGTTACGATGCAACGAATGTGTACCGCAAGGCGCTTGTGGATTTCTCAAAAGCCGCAGAGCTGAGCGATTCCGACGCAGATATTTGGCATGCAAAAGGCGATGTCGAATTTACGCTCGAACTTTTTCATGATTCTGTCGCTAGTTACAAACGTGTCATCGAGCTTCAACCAGGGAACATAGACGGCTGGCTTGATCTCGGAGATGCGCTTGTTGAAAGTGAGTACTACGATCAGGCGATGCATGTGTACAACAAGGCGATCGAAATGTCGCCGGGCTGGGGAGAAGCGTACTACCAGAAATGTAAATGTTGTTTGCAAATCGGTTCGTTCGGCGATGCAATTGAAAGCGCGAAGAAAGCTCTCGAGCTGGAGCCTCACAAAATAAATACCTTTTTCCAGGACTTCGGGCAGATTCAACATTCCAATCCCGAAATACTAATCAGATTTGTTTTCCCCGTTTATGAATGGTTGGTGAATGAAAAGAAATATAAAGAATCACACTAAGCTTGTCGGGATAATTGGTCATCCGATCGCGCATAGTTGGTCGCCGATGATCCATGATACAGCATTCAAGATTACTAAAATGAATTATTCTTATCTAGCGTTCGACGTCCTCCCCAAGAATTTGGGTGATGCCCTGAAAGGCATGCTTGCATTGGGAATTGCCGGACTCAACGTGACGGTTCCGCACAAGGAATCGGTCATGGAGTTTCTCGATGAAATTTCCGCGGATGCCCGGCTTGTTGGGGCTGTGAATACAATCTATGCGGACAATGATACTCTGGTGGGGCACAACACCGACGTTGATGGATTTGTCGAAGCAATGAAACCTTATCGTGAGCGGCTCGCAAATGAAAGTGTGACGATCTTTGGTGCGGGTGGTGGAGCGCGTGCCGTCGTTTATTCACTTATCGCCTATTTTCGTCCCGCTCAAATAAATGTTCTTAACCGCGACACGTCTCGCGCAGAACTCCTGAAGAAGTTCTTTGCGGATTCGCAAAATTACCGAAACATCAGAGTTGTTGAACTACACAACCTTGACGAAGCGAATGTGATTGACTCGAGCAAACTAATCGTGAACGCTACTCAAGTCGGAATGTCTCCGTCTGTTGACGAAAGCGTCATGGTTGTCGACGAGAAGGATTACGACGGGAAAATATTCTTCGACCTTGTTTATAACCCCGTTCAAACTCAATTCTTGAAGAACGCTAAGAAAAAGAATGCAACGACGATCAGCGGACTAGAGATGCTGTACCATCAAGCTGCCAAAGCATTCGAATTGTGGACAGGAGCTGCGATGCCGCTCGATAAAGTCCGTGCAAAATTAGACAAAAAATTTCTGGAAGAAAATTCTCCGAGCAGGCAGAAAGTCAGCGTTCACTAAATGATCTCAAGAAGTTCAGCAATAATCAAAAGGGCGTCATCAACGGGTTTGTGAGAAATTCCTTCCTCAAGCACACTCGTTAAAAGTCTTTCCGCAGCATTTCTGGCTTCTATGGTCAGTTGTACCATAGCCGCTGCAAGTTTCAAACTTTCAATCGCGCTGAGCGGTCGTTCGAACTCTCGTGAATATTTAGACAGCTGAAACGCTTTTCCAACAGCTCTCCTCGCACAGACTCGCGCTTTCCCGGCGTTGCCGTCCGCCAAAGCTGCTTGAGCTTGTGCCAGTTCACTTCTTATGTCTTCCGGAATTGCCGTTGGTTCCATTCTTCAAATAGTCCTTAAGAAAGTGAGCAGTGTAAGAATTTTTCGCCGACAAGATTTTGTCGGGCGGGCCCTCAGCCACGATGTATCCACCGTCTTCTCCGCCTTCAGGACCGAGGTCGATTATCCAGTCTGCGCATTTCACAACATCGAGATTATGCTCGACCACGATAACGGTGTTTCCTTTGGCAACGAGTCTGTGCAGCAAGTCGAGCAATATTCTGATGTCTTCGAAATGAAGTCCCGTCGTCGGCTCGTCAAGTATGTAAATAGTTTTTCCGGTGGCGACTTTCGATAGCTCCGTCGCGAGCTTTACACGCTGAGCTTCGCCACCTGACAGCGTTGTAGAAGATTGACCGAGATGAATGTAGCCAAGTCCAACTTCGTTCATCGTTTCCAGTTTTCTTTTGATCGATGGAATTTCCCGGAAGAGTGTGAACGCGTCCTCGACCGTCATTTCCAAAACATCGGCTATCGTCTTTCCTTTGTATGCGACGTCGAGAGTTGCCGCGCTGTATCTTTTGCCGTTACAGACTTCGCACTTCACGTAAACATCCGGCAAAAAGCTCATCTCAATCTTTCGCATTCCATCGCCTTCGCAAGCCGGACATCGTCCCTCTTTTACGTTGAATGAAAAGCGCCCCGGTTTATATCCGCGAATTTTTGATTCGGGAAGCTGGGCGAACAAGTCGCGAATCGCCGTGAACACTCCGACGTATGTTGCCGGATTCGACCGCGGCGTCCTGCCGATAGGCGATTGATCGACGTCAACCACCTTGTCTATTAAGTCGATCCCGGAGATCGATTTGTAATCGAGAGGCTGTTCCATTAAACGGTAAAAATGTTTCCCGAGGATCCTGTACAGCGTGTCGTTCACCAAACTCGATTTTCCTGAACCGCTGACACCGGTTATACAAATGAAAAGTCCGAGAGGAAAATTCACGTCAACCTTTTTCAGATTATTTCCCGACGCTCCTTTTAATTTCAGAAACGATCCATTCGGTTTCCGCAGCTCCGACTTAGGCCTGACGGGGATCTCCTTTTCATCGCGCAAGTATGCGGCTGTCAGTGAATCTTTCTCCGATAAAATATCTTCAAACGTTCCTGCTTTCACCACATAGCCGCCGTGCTCACCAGCGCCCGGTCCGAGGTCCACTATGTAATCTGCATTTTCCATCGTTTCGCGATCGTGTTCCACAACGATGACAGTATTTCCAATATCACGCAGCGACTTCAGTGAGTTTATGAGCCGGATGTTGTCGCGTTGATGAAGGCCGATAGAAGGCTCGTCAATTACGTAAAGCACGCCGGTCAGCTGCGAACCGATTTGAGTCGCTAATCTGATTCTCTGCGACTCGCCGCCGGAGAGAGAGCCTGACGGACGATTAATATTCAGATAATTCAACCCGACGTTCAAAAGGAACTTGAGCCGCGTTCTGATTTCATTGAGAATCGGCTGTGCCACTTTCTGGTTTCTTTTTGGAAAACTCAGATCCTCGAAGCGCCGGCTTATCCTGTCGATCGAATTGTTGACAACAGTGTCGATAGTCAGCTCGCCGCCGGCTGCGTCTATAATCCTAACGAACCTGCTTTCGGTCCGCAATCTTGTCCCATGACAATCGACGCACGCCATAAAAGGCAAATGGGCTTCGATGTTTTTATAGTCGTCCCCGAAATAGTTCTCGAAGTCTAAATTTTGGAGCATCGGGATAAGCCCCTCAAACTTCGTATTGAAATTGCGAATCGAGATTCCTGAGATCTTCATTGCCTTCAACTTAGTCTTCTGATTTTTGCCGAAGAAAAGAAGGTCGCGAACGGTGGAATCGAACTGTTGAAACGGCGTGTTTGTATTTACAC
>JBAPNE010000148.1:0-9930 GCA_049278975.1 Candidatus Kryptoniota bacterium | reverse complement strand
CCTTAGAGTTAAAAGTGGCTATAGATGGGAATCCCTATATGCCCATTTTTGATTCAGAAGACAGCGAAGGAGACAAAAGATTGAAACTAAAAGCTCAATTAAAAATATCAGAATATTTTTCTATCTACTTAGACAAGATGCTCAAAAAGATTTTATGGAGAGTCGACAAGATGCTCTTTATCCGTTTTTACTTCCAAAATAAAAGAGAAAAGAAAGCTATCAACGATTACTATACGAAAGTTTTCTCAAAAAAATGAAATTCATACCTGCTAAGTTGCTTGAACTAAACAAAGGAATGTTCTTTGTCTTCTAACTGTCATTGGCAATCCTTTCGTTTTCCTCCTCCTCCAGCTCAATACCATCATAAAGATTCCGACGCGAAGGATCTAGTAATTTCTTCTTGCGTACATTTTTAACAAGGTTGTATGTCTTAACCAGTGGCTTGAATTCCATTCCTATAATATCAAGACAATTGTACCATAACAGAAGTTGTTCGTAAGTGGATAACTGAGCTCGAATGAGATTAACATATCTAATTTTATCATCCTTTGAAGGAGCATTCTCGTCGACGAATTTTGTAATATTGTAAAGATTACGGAAGTAATGTCCTATCTTAGCCTCGTAAGTATCAAAAAATTTTCTCCATGCAAGTTGTATTATTTCATTTGGGTTGAGTGCCGAGTGAGTAAGACTTTTTTCATACTCATCTTTTAGAAGTCCATATAAGGTTTCAAAACAATTCCTTCCATGCAAGTTCTGAAGATGTACTTCCCACGAGAAGTTCAGAGAATCGACTATATCATTATGGAACTTGAGAAGTTCGAAGAAGCTGGTCTCGAATCGCTGCAACCTAAGTGTCTCATTCTGTTCTTCCATTTCCCCTTCCTGATAAAGGAGTTGCAGTTTCTGCTCCAGAAAAGCGGCATAGAAGAAGAGCACCCCAGCAAGGGCCCAGACTGGGCCGAGCAAACCAGCCAGAAAGGTTCCTAAATCTGTAAGATTGGAAGTTGAAAACGGATAGTATTTGTAAACACCATATATCACAACGCAAAATCCTAGGACTGCGAAAAAGAATGCAATACGTGTGAACCTTGTTATCTGATGATTCAGTTTGTTTTGTTGTGACTCTTTGTCTTTAGAAGACGGTTCCATTCTTGGACCTCCTACTTTTTCCTTTGCTCCGCCACAATGTTACTCCTTTTAACGTGGATCATCTCCTACAAAATTTTTCCGTTCCATGCTTGAATTCCTAACTCATCTATCTACTCTAAATGATGCAGCCCGCCTCCCGCCCTTCCGGCGGAGGGCAACCCACTGCCTGCAATTTTGTTAATTGATTCTGCCGCTTGTGCCGGCAGTTCTGCTCGTCAAATCTTCCCAAAATCGTTTAAATCCTTCCCGGAAGCCTTTCAAACCTTCCGTAGAACGTTTCCGTCATTCACCAGAACGTTTCCGAACTTCCCCCGAACGTTTCCGTTCTTCGCCCGAACGTTTCCGTCGTTCCCCCGAACGCTTCCCTCGCTCCTGCGAACGTTTCCATCCTTCCTCCGAACGTTTCCGTTCTTCCCCTGAACGTTTCCGTTCTTCCGTCGAGCGTTTCCGTTGTTCCCCCGAACGTTTCCAAACTTGCGTCGAGCGTTTCTGTTCTTCCCCTGAACGTTTCCGTTCTTCTCCGGAGCGTTTGGATACTTTCCCGGAGTGTTCGAATTATTCCCCCGGCTGTTTGAATTCCTTATGGCAGTGCCCGCAATGTCCATTCGGAAGGGCGCTCATTAAGAACGAGCTGCCGCAAAGGCGATTTATTTTCCTTCGTCAGCCGCGGTATAAGGCTATTCCGATCCTCTGCTCTCTCTTTTGTTAATCGATTCGATCGCCCGCCGCGCAGCTTGCTGGAGCCGCCCGTCGGTTTCGGCTTTTTCTCTATCTTGCAGTAAAGGAACGATGCTCTTATCACCGACCCGTCCTAAAGAATTTATCGCCACCATCCGCGTCCAGATATACGGATCGTCCAAATATTTTTTGAGAAGGTTAACCGTCTCTTCGCTCTTCGGTTTGAGCCGTACCATCTCGTTCATTCCCTGCAGCCGGAGCGGCTGAGGCTCTCCGTATTTCGTAAACTCGACGGCTTCGTCGTAGGCTTTCGCAGAATCTATCATCACCAGTGAATTAAGTGCGGCGATTTTTATCACCTGTTCAAACGAGTCCTGCGTCAAAGCATCCTCAAGGATGGGCGTTGCCTTCTCGCCTTCGATTGAAGCGAGCGCTTTAACCGCCGCAGCTCTGACAAAATAGTTTTTCTGGGAATTATACAATTGCTCGAGAAGCGGCGCGAGAGCTGCGTCTTTATACTTCGCAAGTCCCTTTATCGCTTCATCTTGAATGCGCGCGTCACTGTCTCCGATTGCTTCCTTCAGTGCCTCCTCAACTTTCTTGTCATCAAAATTGGACAACGCTTGTGCGCACGTCATTCGAACTCCCCAGAAACTGTCTCCTTTCAGTCCGTCGATTAAAGCATCCTCGGCTCCGTTGGTAGTCTGATCGCTCAATTCATCGGCAGCCCAAACTCTTCCGACAACATCCGGATCATTCTTAAGCTGATAGGAAAGTTCATCGACTGATTTCTTGAAGTTCAATTCCTTGAGGAGATAATCATCCTCATCAAAATTCACCATCAAAGGTTTTTCGGCGACATCGAATGTATAAGTGTTGCTTAGGGAATCTACCCAAACCGTCTTCGTCATTTTTTGTGATGGAGTAACGATATAAATGTCAACCGGCATTCTGTAAACCGGAGTCATGCTGTCAACTTTTTGGGTTTGCGCAACATGCAGAACGAGTGAATGCAAGCTATCGTTGCAATCGTAATTTACATTGAACACCGGATGGCCGCCTTTGTAAAGCCACTCATCGAAGAACCAATTGAGATTGTAACCGGTTGCTTCGCGCACGGCATTTGCAAAATCGTGCGAGTCAACATTCTGGTGCTCGGATTTGTGGACATAATGTTGGATGGCTTTGAAAAATAATTCTTTGCCGACGATTCCACGGAGCATGTGGAGTATCGATGCGCCGCGCGGGTAAATGTAAATACCAAAGAGGTCAACCGAGTTGTAATAACGGTTATAAACCGTCGGCCGGCGCTCGACATTGTCCGAACCGACGACCTCTTGATGATCATGGTACATTTCGTAATTAAAATGATCTTCTCCGAAAGCGTGCTCGCCGTAAAGCGCTTCAAAGTAGGTCGCAAACCCTTCGTTGAGCCAGGCATTTGACCACGACCGGCAGGTCAGCAAATCGCCGAACCATTGGTGCGCCGTTTCATGCGAAACCAAATCGGTGCTCGACTCCTGCGGTTCCGCATCGGGGTTGTGCATCGTATTGTCGGTGAGCGTTATCGCCGAGACATTTTCCATTCCGCCGAATGTAAAATCGGTAACCGTAGATAGCGCAAGCTTCTGCCACGGATATTCGTATCCGGTAGCATCGGAATAGAATTTCAGAATGTCCGGCGTGTGAGAGAAATTTTCTTTCGCGTACTTTGCGTATTCGGGAGCGACATAATAGTAAATCGGAACTTTCCCATAATGATCATCAACGATGGAATATTTCCCGGCAACGATAGATATCAAATAAATAACGTGCGGCTTGCTCTCGACCCATTTAAAAGTTTTTGTCGAGTCCTTTCGAGCTGTCGTTTCTTTTTCCATGACGCCGTTCGAAACGACCGTCCAATCTTCGGGAACCGTTGCCGTGACAGAACTCGTCAGGAAATCATCGGGATAATCATGGCACGGGAACCAGTATCTTGCGTCTTCCATCTCACTTTGGCTCCAAACCTGGGGTGCCCGATCGGGATAGGCACTGTCCGCTTCGACAAAAAATATTCCCTTTTTCGGAAAAGTCGAATATGTAATCGTATAGGTAAGAGTGTCGTCAAGACCGTAGCTCTTACTCAAGCCTATCGATAGCGTCTTTCCATCATAGTTGTAACCGAGACTTCTTCCGGACATCGAAACTTTGTTTATCGTCATATCGACTGCATCGAGATGCACTGTGTCGAGATTGACTCGCAATGGAACAATTTTCTCAACGGCAGTCCCGAATACTTCTTTCTTCTGCAAATCAAATTTTAAACTCAGGTCGATATTTATCGCGTGGAATTCCCTGTCGGGTGCATGATGGATAGGCGGCAGCTTTTCCTGCGCGGATACCGTGAGGACAACAAACGTACTCAGGAAAGCTATCGAAATGGAAACGAACGCTGACTTTATCAAGACTCTCCTCCTTGTTTGAAAGTTTAAGATAATAGCAAAGCGTAAATTGTTAAAGTGAATCCCTCTTATAAGCAAGCAGAAACATTCAACTCCGTTTCACAAATCCTTAACACAACCTTAATACACAAGTCAACATATAAAATTAAGTTTAATGCAAAAAGGAGAAAACGTGTATTTGCGTAAACTTTATACTCTTGCCGCCGTCCTGCTTTTTGCGGGAATGGCTTCAGCTCAAAACATGCCAAAGTTTTCAGGGTTATTCTTTGGTGACTATTACTACGATCTGCAACACGATCCGGCGAACACCGGAGTTAATCCAACTTCAAATAACCTGACGCTGGCGAAGGGGATGCAGGCCTTTGCTTACAGACGCATCTATCTAACCACCGACTACGATTTTGCGCAAGATTTCACCGCCCGCTTCCGTCTAGAATCCGACCCGAGTGCTTCGAGTCTTCCCACTGCTACAGGTACCTCGAACGGCAAGTACTCCACCATGGTAAAGGATGCATCCATTACCTGGAAAAACGTAACAGATGGCGGCAATATCATAATAGGTTTGCAGGGAACTCCTGAAATCAATATGGCTGAAAGTATATTCGGCTACCGATCGCTCGAAAAGACTGTCCAGGATCTGCACGGCATTTCGTCATCGCGTGATATCGGTGTATCATTCAACCAGACATTCTCGGATGAATTCAAAGCTGGATTCCTTGTCGGTAACAACAGCAGCAATAGCGTGCCCAGCAACAAATACAAAGCAGGGTATCTCTACGTGCAATACAATCCAGTGAAAGAATTTACAATTCTGCTGAACGGGCAGTATAACGGCACAGGCGTGCTCACTTATAACAGAACCGGAGACGTCATTGTAAACTATGCAAACAGCGACTTCAGCTTAGGTGCACAATACTTCCTGAATGGGATTAACAATGCTGGCGGTTCGACTACAAAGAAAAACGGACTTAGCTTAAATGGCTGGGTGGGTCTGATAGATAACTTGCGTCTCGTCGCAAGGTACGATATGTACACCCCAAATGCCGACACAAAGAACACGACATTTGCAACCAGCGTACAGAACTTGATTGTTGGCGGCCTCGACTGGAGCGTCAGGAAAAACGTCCACTTCATGCCGAACGTCGAGTATGCAACTTATGGATTGTCCGGCTCGAAAGCCGACGCTATCGCGAGAGCGACTTTCTTCATAACGTTCTGATCTGCGTCAGCTTACGCAATGCGCCACTTCCACTGTAGCATCAGAAAATCGATATCGCAAAACTGGAAATGGTCAGAATATAATATGACGGAAAAACATTGCTGAACTAATTAATAGTTCTGGCAAGAGGATGCGGGGCCGTCGGCGAAAGCTACGGCTCCGTTTTTTATTTCTATAATGAGCAGCGGACACAAAAATTTGCTCACAAGACATAAACTGCCACTTCTGAACAAATTTATAACGATTTTCAACCTAAGTTTACCTGTCTTTAACCAAGACTTAAACTTTACATCACATCAATAACTTAAATTTAGATGTTCATAAGGGCACAGGCAGTGCCATTTTATCTATCAAATGGTTTTGCTCTTTGTAGTTCATATACTAAACCTTCAAAAACATTAGGAGACAATTTATGTTAAAACGAGTCGCGGTTGCGATCGCTGTTATTGCGATGTCAATGACAACGACATACGCCCAAACAAAAATCAACGGCGCGGGAGCCACTTTCCCGTACCCGTTAATCTCAAAATGGTCAAGCGAATATCACAACATCAAGCCCGACGTTGAGATCAATTACCAGTCAATCGGAAGCGGCGGCGGAATAAAGCAAGTGACTGCCGGAACCGTTGATTTTGGAGCAAGCGATGCTCCGCTGAATGACGAACAATTGCGCGTGGCCGATTCAGCCCACGGCCCGCTTATCCACATTCCTGAAACTCTCGGCGCCGATGTCGTCGCCTACAACGTCCCCGGTGTGAATGAGACTTTGAAATTCGACGCAGAAACAATTGCAAATATTTTTCTCGGGAAGATAACGACATGGAACGACGAGAGCAT
The DNA here is from genome assembly GCA_049278975.1 of Candidatus Kryptoniota bacterium. Lineage (GTDB taxonomy): Bacteria > Bacteroidota > Ignavibacteria > Kryptoniales > JAKASW01 > JAKASW01. Next base: position 3,600 of record JBAPNE010000148.1, on the reverse strand, counting down.
AAAAAAACTGAATCCCACCGTCGATCTCCCTAACATGCCGATCATCGTCGTTCATCGTGCAGACGGAAGCGGCACAACGTACATCTTCGTCGACTATCTCTCCAAAGTAAGTTCTGAATGGAAAGACAAAGTCGGCAAAGGAACGAGCGTAAACTGGCCGGTCGGCATTGGTGGAAAAGGCAACGAGGGAGTCTCCGGACAGATCTCCCGTACACCAGGAGCACTCGGATATATCGAGTTGATCTACGCTCTTCAAAACAACATTTCGTATGCAGACGTCGAGAATGCGGCGGGTGAGTTCGTTCACCCCTCGATCGCCGGCGTTACGGCAGCTCTGGCAAATGCCGCCAAGACGCTCCCGGAGGATTTAAGATTCTCGATCACTAACGCTCCCGGAAAAGATTCCTACCCGATCTCCAGTGCCACTTGGTTATTGATCTATAAGAATCAGACTGACTACGAGAAAGGAAAGACTACACTCGAATTCATGAAGTGGGTTGTCACCGAAGGACAGCAATTCTCAACTGCATTGGATTATGCGCCGCTTCCGAAAAACATCCAGAAGCTTGATGTTGAAAAACTTCAGATGGTTGAGTATAATGGAACGAGCATTCTAAAGTAAAAAATATATTTGGCAAGAGAATGCGGGGCCGTTGTTCTGAAAGTTTTCAGAAAGCGGCTCCGTTTTTTTATGGACAAAAAATGATAAATGTACGATCGCACTTGACACACCTGCGCTGGCTTTTATTCATGGTGTGCTTGGTCCCGGCAGCAGCTTCAGGGAAATATTTCTATTCCGCCGGTGGTAACACTGGACATCCGCTCGACGAAGACGCAGTCGTTCGCCTGACTTATAATTGTCACTTTGATGAAGCTCTGAACCTATTGGGTGACTCAACAAACAAGGATATCGATCCTATAAAATGGAATTTTTTTCGTGGCGTAGTTTTGTGGCACAATCTTGTTTTTCTTGACAGCGCAATGGCGAGCGACAAGAGTGTCGACAATAATTTCACACGGGCAATTGCTCAAACAATCGATATTGGCGAAAGAACCTTGGCCCAAAATCCTAATGACACAGCGGCGCTGTTCTGTACCGGCTTCGCATTCGGATACCTTGCAAAATATGACGCATCCAAAGGAGACGAATTCAAAGCTGCTTCAGACGGCAAGAAAGGATTATCGTACCACAGGAAGTTTATCGAGATGTCTCGACTACAGGGCGCGAGCTCACCTGCCATCTGCGATGCCTATTTCAGCCTTGCCCTGTTCAATTACTATACGAGCGGGCTGGCGTGGTACCTTAAGCCTCTTCTTTTTATCCTAGGTGAAAGTGGATCGAAAGAGAAAGCATACGAATATCTTACACTCGCCGGTAAAAACGGAAGGTTTACAAAATACGAAGCCGAAGATATTCTCGGTGAATTTTATGCAAGAGAAGAACAATTCGATTCCGTGGCAGTTGTTTACCACCATCTGATCTCACAATTCCCAGATGCTTTTCTGTTCTACTTTGATAAATTATCATGGGCATTGGCGAACCATAAAGAATATAATCGCTGTGCCATGATGTGTTTGGAAGCGATAAAGGCATCTTACACGCATCGTTTGACACAGGTAGATTCTCTTTATTTAGCAAAAATATATTTCCGTTTAGCCGGCTGCTATGAAGAGACGGGCAACTATGGTGAAGCAATGCAAACGTTCAACGGGATGATCGATAGGAACATGATGCCGAGCTTCGCTGCGCGTGCGCATTTCTCGGTCGGTAAGCTCTATGAGCGCGCGAACGATCCGCAGGATGCAATAAGAGAATATGAATGGGTAGTAAACTCCGGTACAGTTCCAGAACTTGTCAATCAGGCTCGGGAGCGACTTGGAAATTTGACGACAAGATAAATATGGCGGATGGGCGACCACTAATGATTTCTGATGCTGCAATGGTAGCTTCGCTGGATGAGGCAACTGTTGATTGATAATATCCGCAACTCGAACTAATTTCTACTGTAATGCCTACAACACTTAGTGCGATAGATGTCGGCTCGAATGCCATCAGGCTTTCAATCGGGCGGGTTGACAACGACCAAAAAATCACTATCATCGATAACCTTCGAGAAGCAGTCCGTATAGGCCGCGATGTGTTCACAAAGCGAGTAATATCGGACGATGTCATGGAGCAGGCTTCTGAAGCGTTTCGCCGCTTCAAAGATACCATCGAGAGAAACGGAGTTACCCAGACAAGAGCTGTTGCAACGAGCGCTCTTCGAGAAGCGATGAATCGCGACACGTTCATAGATAGGATCGCACAGGTCTCCGGAATCGATATCGCAGTCATCGGTGCTGAGGAAGAAGCACGCCTGATCCATCTTGCTGTCGGAGAAAAAATAAATCTTAAGAACAAGACTGCAATGCTCATTGACATCGGCGGCGGTAGCACTGAAATTACTTTCACGGTCGATGGAAGTATCGTTTCTACTGAAAGCTTCCGCCTCGGTTCGGTTCGACTCCTCCAGATGCTAGAAGAAAAGAAGTACGGCGAAAAGAAATTCAATGCGCTTGTCCGTGAGTACGTTGACGCCACACAGCGTCGTTTAAAAAGGGAAATAAACGGAAAAAAATTCGACCTTTGCATCGGCACCGGCGGAAACATCGACGCCCTCGCCGCACTGCGCAAAGACCTCCTTCTCAAAGATCGCGATTCGGCGATCAGTGCAAGTGAGTTGGACGCTATCGTAAAGAAGCTCCTGTCGTTGACATTTGAAGAGAGAGTTCAACAACTTCGCTTGCGTCCCGACAGGGCGGATGTTATTGTACCAGCTTCGATCATTCTCCAGGAAATCCTTAAGGTTGCTGGAATCGACGAAATCGAGATTCCGAAGGTCGGATTGAAAGACGGCATTATCATCGACATGGGCATCGAGCTTTATGGCGAACGGAAACACGCAAACCGCGACCAAGTTCTGATGTCGGCAATCCAGATCGGACGAAAATATTTTTTTGATGAACAACATGGCACAAGCGTTGCACGGTACGCAGTGCAACTGTTCGATCAAACAAAGAACCTCCACAATCTTACCCTTGAACATAGGTTGCTTCTTGAAGTCGCCGCCCTGCTCCACGACGTCGGGAGTTACATAAGCATGACCGCTCACCACAAGCATACCCAATACCTCTTGACAGCTACGCCCGTCATCGGACTCAGCCGCACACAGATGGACGTGGTAGCCAATGTTGCACGGTATCACCGAAAGTCGTTTCCAAAAATGCAGCATGAACCATATCGGCTTCTATCTTCAAAAGATCGCGTCCTGGTTTCCAAGCTCACGGCAATATTGCGAATAGCGGATGCAATGGATAATCAACACGCCTCGAAGGTTAAGTCTTTCTCTGCGGAACATAAAAAGCCGAAATTAATTATTCGACTCGAGGGAGATGGGGACCTTCTGCTCGAGAAGTGGGCGCTTATAAGAAAATCGGAGATGTTTGAAGATGTCTTCAGTGTCAAAATCAGCGTCGAAGACTGAGAGCCTTCCGGGCGATGCGTCCATGGATCATGGACTGATCCAGCCGATACCCGATATTGGCTCCCTTCTACTCAAC
>JBAPNE010000147.1:0-34014 GCA_049278975.1 Candidatus Kryptoniota bacterium | reverse complement strand
GACGATACTAGATCGAACTTGAGCGAATTAGGGGTGACGCATTTCATCGAGAAACCGTATAGGCCTGCGGAAGTATTGAGGACCATCAGGGAAAGCATCGATAAGAAATAACTGCTTCGCCTTCATGGAAATCGCGAGGCACTCAAGCGGCTCTTGACCGAGGCGATACCGAGGGATGACCGAGAATGAGACGGCTTTCATGCGGCTTTCAATCGAGAAACGAACGGCTTTCATACGGCTTTCAATCGAGAAACGAGCGGCTTTCAACCGAGAACCACGCGGCTTTCATACGGCTTCCAACCGGGAAGCGAACGGCATTCAATCGGGAAACATACGGCTTCCAACCGAGAATCAATCCTCCATGCAAGCCTGCAAAGAGGACTTTTTGACTTCAGAAGTTTGCACCATGATGTTGCATTGATCTCCCTTTCTTATCAAATTAAACATGTGCTTCAATCGCCATGGATGAAGGTTTGGCAACAAATAATGGAACACAAGAAACCTTGTCAAGGTTTAGAACCTTGACAAGGTTGTACTGACAAGGTTGGGAAAAGGGAATGCAATACGAAGCAGATTCATATTACCATGTTTATAATCGTGGTGCACATTCTCAGGCAATCTTCATGGAGGAGGAGAATTACCGATATCTCGTTTCGATCATGGAGAGAAGTTCGGAGAGGTACTCCACTATAGTTTCTGCATATTGCTTTATGCCGAACCACTATCATCTTGTATTGAGGCAGAAACAGGGTGGCTCTATCGGCTCGTTTCTCAAGGCGACATTCAACTCATACACGCAAGCTATAAACAAACGGTTTGGAATGAGCGGCACGTTGTTTCAGGGGCAAGCAAAGATAAAGCACATCACCATGGATTCATATTGTCTGCGCGTTATCCCTTACGTCCACTTGAACCCTGTGAGTGCGAAGCTGGTCAGCTCACCTGATGAATGGCAATTCTCGAATTACCTTGAGTGGTGCGGCATACGAAAGAGTATTCTCTTCGATGAGGAGCTTCGGAACAACTACTTTCCGAATCCGGCTGACTATGAGACGTACGTAAGAGATTATTAGATGGAAAAAGAAACCAAAGCACTTGGTAACTTTCTGTTTGATGAACCGTGAAACCAGGGAGTTAAAACCCTGAGACGTTAAAACCTTGTCAAGGTTTCGAACCTTGACAAGGTTATTCCCCGCTCCGTGCCATGTTGCATTTATCTCCCTTTCTTATCAAATCAAACCGTGGTACAAATTGTCATGGAGGGCGGCAATTATTTTAGTAATGATGGAGAGCTCTCGGTGCTGAAACAAAGATTCGAATTATTTTACTCTTTGCGTGCTTAGCGCTTTTGCGAGAGAAGAACCGTTCAAAGTCATGCAATCCCGGCCGGCTTGCCTATTTCACGCCCGACAGATAACTTTTTCCGAACAAGGCATGACGCGTCACCTCCGGGATTCTAACGCACCGGCTGCTTTCAGGGTGACGTATTTATAAAAATTAGGAGGGAATACAAACATGTCTCTCAGAACCGCACTTCTCATGATCGCCGTATTTTTCATAGCGGCTAATCGCGGAGCTTTTGCCCAGAAACTTGAGACAGGTCCGCAAGTACTCACGATCTTCTCGAATGTCGATGACTCGGAGCAGCCGTACGGACTTTATCTGCCGAAACATTTCAATCCGGCAAAGAAATATCCGCTTGTGATCATGCTTCATGGAGCATACTCGAATCACCGGATCGCGCTGCGGCGTGTCTTCGGCAAGAGCAACGCCAACGGCGAGACCGACGCGGAAGCTACGCGCTATTTCCCAAAATGGAAAGATATAAACTATATAGTGGCGACCCCGCTTGCACGGGGCACGATGGGATACCAGGGGATTGCGGAGAAAGATGTGTACGACGTTCTCGCGGATGTTGAGAAGCGGTTCCCGATAGACAGGAACAGGGTGTATCTTACCGGCCTCTCGATGGGGGGAGGAGGTACATTGTGGTTGGGTTTGACGCGTCCCGATATTTGGGCTGCGATTGCGCCGGTATGTCCTGCGCCTCCTTCCGAAACGAAAAGTTTTGCACCGAATGCCTTGAACTATCCGGTGTCTTTCCATCAGGGTGGCGCCGATCCGGTCGTAAACCCGCAGGGAACGCGCGATTGGGTTAAACTGATGAAAGACTTAGGCATTAAGGTGGAGTACACGGAATATCCGGGCGTTCAACACAACTGCTGGGAGGAGGCGTACAAAGATGAGGCGATCTTCAAATGGTTTTCGAAATTCCGTCGCAACCCGTTCCCGAATCGCGTTCGCTTTGTAACAGACCGGTATGAATATGATTCCGCATACTGGCTGGCCATCGATGAGCTTACACCCGGGACACTCGCAAGTGTCGACGCAAAATTTACGGGAGTGAATAAGATAGACATACAAGAATCTAATCTTGGCGTGTTCACGTTAAACTTAAAAGGACATCCGGAGTTCAGACCGAGCAGGCCTGTCTCAATAACGGTCAACGGGAAGACCATGGCGGCAACAACCAAAAACGCCATCACGCTTGTTCTGCGGGACAGCACCTGGGCCGTGAGAGAATACAACCCGCAGGCAAACGCGAAGAGGCCCGGCGCTGAAGGACCAATATGGAGAGCATTCGCGAAGGGGCACGTTTACATTTATGGAACCGCAGGCAATCCATCACAGGAAGCATTGGAAGACCGGCGTTCCATTGCCGAGGATGTGTCGAAGTGGCAGGCTCCGCTTCCGCTACTCTTTTTTCCGCGGACTATTTCGGACAAAGAAGTCAGACCCAGCGACTTCGGGTACTCTAATTTGATTCTATTCGGAACGTCTGAAACGAACAGCGTCATCAAAGAATTAAACGACAAGCTCCCGATTCATTTTAAAGGTGCAGACAGCAGCTATGGTCTCGTATATATCTATCCGGATAGCGCTCATTATGTGGTGGTCTGTTCGGGCAAACCATGGTGGCCGTCGGTTAAATCACAGTCGTCTCACGGTGGATTTCATTCGTTCCTTCCAGTGGCCATGCTGACGAGATTTGGCGATTATGTTATGTATAAAGACAACCTGAGCAATATAATTGCTGCCGGAAGGTTCGACAATCAATGGCGATTAGCTCCGGCGGATTCGGCGAAGATGGTCTCCACCGGCTGCGTGACGATCGACAACGTTTCAAATTGAAAGAGGGACCGAAGAGCAAGGGAAAAATATTCGTCCGCGGCGAGCGGATCTGTAGACCAAGAGACCAGTTCGAGACTGGCTGTCGCCATTACGGAGTGCTCTTGCGCCTGCAAGAAGGATAATGTACCACATTGTACCAGCTTGCATTAATCTCTCCTTCTTATCAAATTAAACCGTGGTACAGAATGTCATGGAGGGCGGGATGAAGTTTATCGCTGTGTGGAAGTTCAACAACTTGATACTACACATCCGAGTATTATGAGGAATTTGTTTCCAGTTCGTTTAAATGCAAACCAGGACATAAGGAGATTCATATGAAATGTGAATATTGCGGCGTGGAAATACAAGCGGGGACTGAAACACTATCCGATGGGCATTACTTTTGTAATCCCCTTCACCGAAAATGGTGGCACGACCATGGACCGGCTGGAGGGGTGGACCCGACCGCAAGCTCGTTACAGACTGCGGCGAAGTCCAAGAGGAGTGTGAAGCTAATCGGATTAATTGCAACTGCTGTATTTGTTGCAATTGGTTCTATTGTAGGATCAAGATTAGCCGGCGGGCTCTTCGGGTGAGGAGGTTCAATCGATCCGGTACTCATGAACGTAACAAGTGAGATCAACAAATCGTGCCCGGTGATGGTCGACAGGGAGACGCGTTTGGACAACGCCATGGCTGGTGCAGGCAAGACCCTCATTTATAGTTATACCCTTGTGAACGTATCGATCGGTGAAATCAATGTCCCACAGGTCGAGACTTCCCTGAAGCCTAGAATAATCAATGTGGTGAAGACAAGTAGCGAAACGAAGTTCTTCAGGGACAAAGGCGTGACTTTAATTTATAAGTACTCCGATAAGGTCGGTGTTTCCGTGATGGAGTTCAAGATTACACCCGATGATTACCGCTAACGAGTCGTTGCTCATAACACGGCTTAGAGAAATACCTCAAGGCGATCATGGAACACTTCGAGTGTGCTGGAACGCTCTACGCCTCCGATCTCAATGGCGACGGCGAGTTTTCGGTGCTGGTTATTGTGATTTGTTTGGGGCACAAACCCTTGGAGATCGCATCAAATTGTGATTGCGATTCAAATTTCCTGATGGAGGCTTCATGAAGGAACAGATTGATCGACTTGACGCTACCCCTACCAAAAGAATATATTATTCAATAATAGCTGACTACGATTTGAACCGTTCAGTCTGCGAGTTGATTGATAACGGTCTGGATGTTTGGGTACGCAATGGAAGACAGACAGGTGTTGGTATCAATATCACGCTCGATAAGCGTCAACAAACAATAAAAGTAATAGATAACGCTGGCGGGGTACCAAGACATGAACTCTCTTATATTGTGGGACCCGGGCAGACCGGAACCGATCCCTCTGATGAGACAATTGGTATCTTTGGGGTAGGAACTAAAAGGGCCGTGGTAGCTCTCGCTCAGGATATTACGATTAAGACACGGCATCTAAAGGGAAAAACGTACCAGGTAGAATTTGAGGACGATTGGATTAAAGACGAGAACTGGGAACTGCCCTACTATCAAGTTGATCCCATCGCTGAAGGTTCGACAATCATTGAGCTGAAGAAATTGCGTGCTGAAATCTCCGACGAATCGATAAAACAGCTTGGGGATTATTTGAGCGCTACATACGCAAAGTTCCTGCGAGACAACAAGATTACAATAAGACTTAACGAGGGGTTACTCTCACCTCAGTTTTTTGAAGACTGGGCATTTCCACCAGGCAACCCTCCTCAAAAATACAGAGGTACACTAAATGTCGGCGAAGCTCGGACAGTGAGGGTGGAGGCTACAGCAGGACTGACCACAGAGTCCAGCCCAGCTGCGGGTGAGTACGGCGTCTATTTGTATTGTAATGATCGTCTTGTTGCTCGAGCATTAAAAACTTTCGACGTTGGATTTACCAAGGGACTTGCGGGCCTACCTCATCCCAAGATATCGTTGGCTCGCGGGATTGTCTCCCTTAAAGGTGATGCCCAATCCATGCCTTGGAATAGTAGCAAGTCTGATGTCAACACAAAGCATGAAGTCTTTTTGGCACTACGCGATTGGCTTGTTGATATAGTTACGCATAATACTTCCTTGTCTCGAATCTTAGAAGGAGATTGGCCAAATAGAGTTTTCAAGTACACTTCTGGAGACTTTCAAGAAATCGAGATCAATGATTTTCATGACCTAAGGAAATCCTACTTGCCTCCGCTTCCTAAATCGCGCCCCAGGTATGGTGAAGTGATGGTAGAGCTGAATAAAAAAGTTGTGAAAGCCAAGCCATGGACAAGAGGTTTGTACGAAGGCGTTGTAGCTGCGGATCTAATTTCAAAACAACGTCTGGGTCAAAAGAACAGAATAGCCTTGATAGTTTTAGACAGTACGCTGGAAATTGCTTTTAAGGAATACCTTGTCAACGAATCCGGATCAACCTACAATGACAAAAAGTTGACAGAGGTATTTGCCAAACGATCTAATGTTCACGATGAAATCAAGAAGTTCGTTCACGGTGTAAGCGATGAAAAATGGGCTAAGATAAACTACTACTACAATCTCAGGTGCAAATTAATACATGAGAAGATTTCAGCTACTATTAATGATGAAGATCTCGAGGACTTCAGGAAAGTGGTAGAGTCTGTGCTGAAAAAGATTTTCAGTCTTCGGTTTGCAAAAGAATAGATTGGTAGGACTTTGGTGCCCAGAAATAGCGCTGCCTAATGGTAGAGAAAAAATCAGAAATTCTTGCTATATTCTTATCAGATGAGAACAAACCTTAGGATTGTAAAGCACTTTTCGGACAATGCCGATCTCGTCATGTTCCATGGCGATTGTATGAACCTCCTTCAGGAAATTCCTGATGAATCAGTGAATCTTGTGGTCACCTCTCCTCCTTACAACATCGGCAAGTCTTACGAGAAGAAGACTCAAATGACCGAGTACATTGCTAATCAGAGAAAAGTTATTCAAGAGTGTGTGAGAACATTACGAGGTGATGGAAGTATTTGCTGGCAGGTTGGCAACTATGTTGAGAATGGCGAGATTGTTCCTCTTGATATCTTGCTATATCCGATCTTCGATGACCTTGGTCTCAAGTTGAGAAATCGTATAGTGTGGCATTTCGGACATGGCTTGCACGCTTCAAAACGATTCTCTGGACGGTACGAAGTGATATTGTGGTTTACTAAATCAGATCGATATACTTTCAATCTTGACGAGGTAAGAGTTCCGCAGAAATATCCGGAGAAGAAGTATTTCAAAGGACCTAAGATTGGAGAACTATCAGGAAATCCACTTGGAAAGAATCCGAGCGATATATGGGAAATTCCAAATGTGAAAGCAAATCATATCGAGAAGACGGTCCATCCCGCGCAATTTCCTGTCGAGTTAATAGAAAGGTTGGTTGTTGCACTGACTAATGAAAGTGATTGGACTCTCGACCCATTCATGGGAGTTGGGACGACGCAGATAGCTTCCATTATTCATAAAAGAAAGTCAGCAGGCGCTGAAATGAAAGGGGATTATTATAAGATTGCCCTAGACCGCGTTGGACAAGCGGAACGAGGAGAACTGCAAATAAGACCCATGGAACGACCAGTGTTCGATCCCGATGACAAAGGTTCCTACGTCCCACCCCAAAAAATCAACTTATCAAAGAAAGCACCAAATTTGTTCGAACAAAGCGAGAATTTATGAAAGTAGTTTACGAGTATTCTCATCTCGGCGGAAGTGAAATCCTTCGTGTCCGCTACCCCAAAGTCGAAAAAGAGATATACAAAGTCATCAACCAAGTAAAACCTTCCAAGACGAAAATGAGCGAAGAAAAGACCATGCAAGGACGGATGTTATTCGCTCCTATAGAAATGAATAAAGAATTTGAGAACCATTTCAACAAGCTGAATTACCATGAGCTAAAGGATGTGTACACAATAGAGATCCCCGAAAGCAAAATAAAGATTCCCGGGGCGTTCAAACAGATAGATTTTGTTAAGGGTAAGGTCTTAGTCGAAGTTCAATTCGGTAAGTATGCATTTATGTTTTACGACATGGCAAAATTTCAATATTTCTTCAATGAGAACAAAGCAGATGTCGGCATTGAAATAGTCCCCTGCCATGACTTGCACAAACAAATGTCAACGGGTGTTTCTTACGGTGAGCAACTTGTGTATGACATCGAGAGACTCAAAAGACATTTTCCTGCCGTACCAGTAAAAGTCATCCTGATAGACGTATAGGTCTTTCCCCTCGTTACCCTGCTCCCGCGTGAGAACCCGACAGCTCCGAAGGAGCTCCCTGATCACGAGCCTTCAACCTCTCACTTTATCGGTTCGCTTTCCCCCGAGTTCTCAGCGACACTCGCTCGCGTGAATCGGCGCAAACTATTTTTGAATTTCCCAGTCATCTGCAAGAATGTCCTCAATGGAAAGAGTGTACCCTCTTAACGCTTCTCTCTTATTATTGACGACAACGAGATATTCAATTCTGTTGTTTGCCGGGATTTTCATCCATTCAAGATGGAATGGTCTCTTAAATAGTTTCTTGCTCTTGATAGCTTGCTGGATTGTCATAATTTCCTCCGCGCCGATTCAAAGAGCCGCTCGCTCATTAAGATGGAGCAGGTCGCTGAGAACGGCGCGCGCGAATAGCTCGTTCTCCTCATCATAATGCTCGCGAGAAACGCTTCGCGAGCGTCGGAGAACATCGCAAAAGACGCCACGCCGAACGGTTCTTTGAAATGGCTTTTTGTTAGTGAATAGTTCATTTTCTATAAAAGTTGTCGTTTCATAAACTTGTCGATTTTCGGCACCGCGTCTTTCGCGCGCGCCGATAGCCGACCACGATCCACGCCGATCCGGCAGATCAAATTGACAGCCCGATTCTTCGAATCGCCATCTCTATGGCCCCAATCCACGATCTAAGTTCCCCACTTGTGATTCGACAACGTCCAGTCGATGGTCGACCGACAATCGGAATTGGCACAACCCCTATACTTGAATCCGACAGATGTGAATTTTGTCACAGAGCATTGTAGAGCCGGAACCCACTCGCTAATCCGGATGTTAGCTAACCAGAGCGCACTATCATACCACAAAAAGGAGAGCAAATGGAAAGCAGTTATCATCAATTCACAAGGGGGTTCCAAACGACTGGCGAAGGGAATCCCACACTTTTGTTGAGACACAATCAGGACAGGACCGATTCGGGATGGAGAGGAGGTTCTGGTCATGCCGGCTAACAAGAAATCCTTAATACCCAACGAGTCTCATTTCAGCCCGGGCGGATTGAAGGGCGTTTCGCCGCGCCCAAGGAAGAAGAAGGTTATCCTGCGGGAGCTTCCGAGGAAGGCAGGGCTGCCGCTGGCACCGACGAGCGGACCGGGCGCGAATCCAGACCTTTTGTATCATGGCGGTCCCATCATTAACAATCCGCAGGTATATGCCGTGTTTCTTGGAGACTGGACCAGCACGGCAAACCAGAACCGTGCTACGCGCCTTGAACAATTTATCACAGACCTTCTAAGCAGCAGTTATATGAACATTCTTTCGCAATATGGCTGCGGATCCACGGGCAACCTCGTCAACTCAGTCTTCATATCAAATTCGAACAACAGTCTGACAAGGACTTCTTTCGTCACTCTCATGCAGACGGCAATCAACAACAGCACGCTTCCCGAGCCCGGCGGATCGGATGTTTTCATCGTCTTCTTCGACGACAGCACCGGGATCAAGGACGCCACCGCAGGCGCAACGATGTGCGAAGCGACCAGCGACAACGCTTTCGGCTATCACGATTTCTTTACTACGACTGCGGGTAATTCATTCTTCTTCGCGATTATCCCGGGGTTGACAGACACGTGCTTGACGGAGAGTTGTACGGGTGGGGATTCCGGCTGCTCGCTGCATCTTTCGCAAACTCAGGAACAACGTCAGACTCAGGTTACTTCACACGAATTCTCGGAGATGATCAGCGACCCAAAGTTCAAATTGGGATGGTGGGGATCGTCGTCTGACGAAGACGGCGACATCTGCAACGGTTCGTCCACGACTATTACAGTCGGATCGAATACCTGGACGGTTCAAAATATGTACAGCAAATGGGACGACATGCAGACCGACGGCGCGACGACATGCGTTTCAAGCGAGCCATTTCCTCTCCCATCGCTGCTGCCTGCTTGCGCGTTAATTCTTGACCGCAGCACCTTCGGCAAGGATGAGGTGGACGCGGAGATAACCGCCAACGGGAAAGCGCTATCTACGGATGCGATCTATGTGGTCGTGGATGGTTTCGTTCCGGAACAGTTGGGTCTGAATTCCGGAAACCTCACGAGCCCGCCTGTCCTCCCGACATTCGCCGGATCGTTCGCCGGGTTGCCGGTGCAGATAAACTTCGACGCCGCCACGGGCGTTCAACTTGAGGATTCATCGACGTTCAAGACGATCCAGCGTATAACCTTCCCGTTCAATGTCCAATTTAACGACGACAGCGCGTTCAACAACATCAGCAATCCTCCGGGCTATAAGGACTACACGATTTCGGCGTCGATCACGAATACTGCGACGGGAATATATCCATCGATAAGCGCGACGAGCAGCACTGCGGAAGTACAGCTAGTCCTTCTTGCCGATCCTTTCATGTCGGCAGGTGAGACAACCTGGCTCAGCAACGACATCCGCGTGTTCCAGGTTACTTCCGCAAAGCTCACCACCAATCAAGCGCCGCTGCAAAATTCGAGTACGCGTTATCCGACCACCGGGACTAATCCTAACAACGTGTACATTACAAATCTGATCCAGGAGCTCAACACTTTCTATAATAATAGCCCTGCGACGACGACTCATCCGTTCGATTTAATTTCTTCCGACGAAGACAAGTCGGCTCTTCAATTGAACCAGGACGACGGCAGCAACAATCCGGTCTTTAATTTTGCCCTCACGAGAGTGAGGCTGATAGGTGACACGGCAAATAATGTCCGGGTGTTCTTCCGTCTATTCATCAGTTCATCGCCGGATACGACCTACGATCAGGCCACTACGTATAGAAGGGCGAGCTACACCGATACGTCGGGAAATAATGTGGAAGTCCCGCTGTTGGGTTTCGTCACCGGCGACATGCCGTCCACGATACCCTTTTTTGCAGTCTCTCGTGTCGACTCTCTGACAACGGCAATGAGCTCGCAGCCCGAGGACACACCGAACGTTCAGACTATTCCAAATCCCGGACTCAATAACCCGCCCGCTCCCGGCCAGGAGGCACACGCTTACTTCGGGTGCTGGCTGGACTTAAATCAGCCCACTGCACAATTTCCCGTAAATCCATCCATTGCGACGACCACCGACGGACCCTGGCAGGCGTCGGAAATCTTCCCGATCCCCGGACTTATCATGGGTAATCACGCGTGTCTCCTCGCTGAGATCGCTTACGATCCGGACCCGATTCCTCCAGGTGCAAACGCAGGGACATCCGACAAGCTGGGTCAGCGAAACCTGGACTGGGGGTCTTCGGACAATCCCGGTCCGGCAGACTCGCATCGCGTTCCTTTGACATTCGACCTCCGGCCAACCAGTTTGGAGTTTCCCGCCAACGTTCTGCCCGACGAGCTGATGATCGATTGGGGCAACACTCCGGCAGGAAGTGTCGCATCGATCTACTGGCCGCAAGTGAACGCTGACGATGTGCTCGACCTTGCAAACCGGCTTTATGCTGTGAACGTCCTGAGCAAGAAAGACGCAAACACGATCCAGTGCCTTACGGGGAGCGTCACGTATATTCCAATTCCCCGTGGAGCAGGACCCAGTTTCGCAGGTTTGATAACCATAGATATGCCTTCGACAGTCAGAACAGGACAACTATTCAAAATCACGGTGCGAAGGGTAAGCTGGAGGAACGCCAAAGGGATAACAGTCAAGACGAATGACGTACCCGTTCCAGCTGCAGTGAATGAGAACATTCGAAACTGGCGGTATGTCGTCGGCACCTTTCAAATTAACATCCCCGTGAGCACGGGCGAGCAACTGCTTGCGCCGGAAGAAACTCTCCTGGCTGTTTTCAAATGGAAGATCGACTTACTCCCCACGACAAATAAATGGTATCCTGTTCTCCAGAAATACATCGAGCTAATATCGGCGAGAGTCAATGCATTCGGCGGGAACGCCACGGAAGTAGGGCCTTCGCTCGGAGGATATACCACGAAAAAACATCACCCGCACGAACGCGAGCACGAGCACACAGGGAAGGTGTCCTCGCTGGTTTACGATCGCTTCGGAGATTTCGAGGGCTTTACCTTGCTCACAGAATCCGGTCACGAGGTGACATTCAGTGCCCGCGAGCAGGAGATTGAAAGGATCGTAAAGGATGCGTGGGCCGAGAGAATGGTCGTCACGGTTTTCACTCACCCGGAGAGCCCGCATTTGCCGGTGTCGATCGTTTTGCGAAGAGTGAATCATTTGTGGTAAAAAAAGACGGTCAGTCTGTTTCGTGTCGCAGACTGACCGTTGGTTCTTTTATGGCTTGGCCTGAATACACTATAGCTCTAAAGGAGTTCTGCTCCCTCGCACGAGCATTCAGGCGGTTGTCTTAGCGGATCGCTTCCCGCCGAGATAGTCGACCACGATCCACGCCGATCCGGTCATCGCAAGATTCGAGGCGTTCTCGATCCAGTTGCTCATTACTTGCGGATGGATAACGCATGCAGGCACCCATATCAACACACCGAATGCGATGAGCATTATTGTGAGCAGCCTTGACGCCAAAAGAGCTGAGCGCCCGGAAAGTATAGCGAAAGCTGCAAGAGCAAATGCTATCGTGGTAGTTGCCGCCCAGAACATTTGACCCGGAGGAATCCACGTCGGAACTAAGCTCGCCGTATAGGTAAGATAAAAGACCTGATACAGTGAATATGAAATGACGCATATCCCGTAGCTTATGTACGCGGCTCTTTCTATCTTTGCCGCTTTTTCCGGATGACTTAGCATAGTGGATGCGAAAACAAAAACGCCGCCCAGGGCAATAGAATATTGCTCAAAGAAGTTTCCGTAGTAATCGAAGACCAGAGGATTCTTAATAATTTGCGGTATCCAGTAAAGTGAAAATATCGAGAAGACAACCGCGAGTATTATGGCTCCGGCTCTCACCGTCCTCTGCCATTGTATTGCGAAGCCCCCTATAAGTTCGACGATGCCCGCAACGTAAACCAGGATTTCCGGGTGTGAAATGTTCCCGAGCGAGTCAATCCGATGCCAGCTCAACGTTATGGCGCCGAACCCCACGGCAGCTAAGCCGAACACATGATGTCCTAAACGAAGCTTCATGCCATTATTTCCTGGCTGTTCTCATGACGTTACCTTAACATCCATGACATTTCGTTGAGTTCCTACAGCTCCCCTATAGTTGAGAAGGAGTTCTACTTCTGACCTAGAGGCCTGTCGGGAGTTTAACTTCCTCAAAGTTGGGTCGGAGCTTTGTGAAGGTTCTAGAGCTAAGGCGGAGTTACCTTCGCAAGATTACAAGGTTCTTAGTTTACATATATCCACAGCCGCGAATCATTCTTGAAGGAGCGGATATAAAGAACTCCGCCTCTGTCGAGTGCCGATTCGATCTTGTCCGTGTCTTCATCAAGATCCTTCGAGCTGATCATGGCGAGTAAAAGAGTGACGGCTTCCACAGATTCAACTCTGATCTTTTCAACTTTTATTGTACCGTCGCTGTCTGTGCTCTCGACAATGAGGTGGTTGTGTCTTTCAGTTTCTTCCTTCATTCTCTCGCCGAACTCGCCGGCATATATTCTAGTTTCACCGGTCTTGTCCTTAACATGTATATCCGAGCCTTCGTTGTAGACGGCTTGTAGTGAGTCATACGGTATTTTGGAGCCGTTGATGTCAATGCTTGCTCCGGGGCGCGCGAGGAGCCTGACGAGCTGCACGGATACGCCGTACTTCTGTACCACCTCGCCATTCTCCGATTTCTCAAGCCAGATGCATTTCGTTTGAGCACAGGCCCCGCCGAATAGGATCAGAAAAATAGATAACGACGCTAATCCTGTCTTTCTCATGACTAAACTCCTCTTTGGTTGGACATTTGAATAAGAATTTATAAAGTCTGGAAATAAACAATTTGTAGTACGTGGGGGCATGAAAGTAAGTTTCAGTTTTTGCGGGATACCATCAGGAATTGGTACTTGTCGTGCGATCTCAAGTCGTTGAAGGGGTTCGTACAATTATTTGGGGTTTCCACCCCGATTCGCGGTGCAATCGTGGCAGATTCCTGTAATAGCCACGATTGCCGCAGGGCGCCGGTGCTGTTGAAAACCTCTACACATGACTATGTTGACATACCATTCTCAGCGCGGAGATTTCCGATTCTCGGATGCAGGCATGACCGAGGCTTGACCGAGAGATAATCGGGAGATAACCGAGAGATAAGGAAAAACCGACACCGCCGGAAAAGCAGTCTTAATCTTATTTATTTTGTGGGAAAACTCTACGCGATGAGAGTGAGCCGATGGGATTATAAGTTTCCGTATTCAAGTGCAATTTCGCAAATGGGTCAATTGCAGAAGTATTCTTGGATCTGATCCGTCCGGAATGTCATCGCCTGAATCCAATAGAGGATCGTCTGCCGCCGGATCAAGACCTCTTCAATCCCGACACGCTTCGTCCAGTGATGTTGTAGTGGCGATCACCTCTAGACCCCTTTCTTGTTGCATATCGTGGCTGCAACCTTTAAATTATTTCGAACAAGGTCCGCAGAAAATCAGGAGTGAAGGTGATGCTAAGAGGGCTGGTAATCGTTTCTATCTTCACGGTTGCTTCGAATATTTGCGCTCAAACTTTTAAGGTCAGTGGTATCGTCCGCGACGCATCCACTATGGAGCCCCTCGTATTTGCAAGCGCTCAGGTCTTGGAAACGAAGCAGGGAACCGTCACAGACGACCACGGGAAGTTTGTAATCGACCTGTCGGCAGGCGACTATCGGATCCAGTGCAGCTACGTCGGATACAAAACAGTCATCGTACCAGTGTCTGTGCATGGAAATCTCCGTGTCGATGTTGCCCTGAATTCCCTCGACATACTCCTGCAGGACATGACCATCTATTCAAACCAGGAGAACAACGGTGGAACACAGGAAGAAGTGAGCACCCTTTCCCTTCAAAGCCAGACGATTATTAACAGCACAAGCATGAGCGCTGACGTCCTCCGCAGCGTGGAATTGCTTCCGGGCGTATCGAACGACAACGAACTGAGCGCAAAGTTCAACGTCCACGGCGGCGACTTCAATGAGAACCTCGTGCTGGTAAACGGTTTGCAAGTGTACGAGCCGTACCATGTCAAGGAAGCTTCGAACGCGAGTATCGGTATATTCGACGCGGACATGATCAAGAAAATGGATCTAATGACCGGCGGGTTCACCGCGCGTTATGGAGACAAGATGAGCTCCGTTCTCAGTATCGATTATCGCGAGGGAAGCAAAGACAGGGTGAAAGGTCAGGCAAGTCTCAGCATGACGGATGCCGATGCGCTTGTCGAAGGTCCGATCGGCAGCAATGGCTCTTTCATCGTCGGCGCCAGACAAAGCTACACACAGCTTGTGATGAAAATGCTCAATCTCTCGCCGGGCTTGCACGTTTCATTTTACGATGTTCAGGGCGTCCTGGCGTACCAGCTTGCTCCGCAGCATAAGCTGTCGCTGCTGTTCATTCATTCCGGGGATGGTTTCAATCAGGACCCTTCATCTGACTTCGGCAGTTCATATACTTATCCGTATTATACCACAAATCATAATTACATGGGCTCGTTTACTCAAGCGTGGCATGATACCAGCGAACAGCACGCTCACTATTACAGCAGTATGGTCGCACTTCAGAGTAATGACGTGA
Organism: Candidatus Kryptoniota bacterium; assembly: GCA_049278975.1. Classification (GTDB taxonomy): domain Bacteria; phylum Bacteroidota; class Ignavibacteria; order Kryptoniales; family JAKASW01; genus JAKASW01. The sequence goes on along the minus strand of JBAPNE010000147.1, from coordinate 18,944 downwards.
TTTCCTCGGAAGCGGCTCTTAAGTCGGAGTTTTCATTTTACGACCAGCTTGAGTCGGAGCACTCGTTGAGTCAAAACCAATATTCATTCGTGTTCAATTCTAGTGGTCTTCCCAATGATATCTTCTATAGAGATACAACGAACAACCTTTATGACAACGACCTTCGAATCGAGACGTTGGAACTCAACTCTTCTTACGACATGCAAGTCCTGCCTTTTTACGGCGTGAAAGTGGGAGCGAGCTATCAGCGCATTTTTTATTATCAGGATCAGATAAATCAACAGACCATTGCGGAATTTACGAACAACGGCACTCAATACCCTGACACGCTAAACAGCTTCGAAAATCAAAACGGAATTAATAATGAATTCGGCAGCATAGACGCACAGTCGTTTAAAGCCGCCGGGTACATGGAGAACATTTTTCAGGTTGGAGAACGCGCGATCGTTAACATAGGAGGAAGGGCCGACTATTTTGATCTTGACAGGGAGTTAACGTGGAGTCCGCGGCTGAATCTTGCGTATAAGGTCACTCCGGAATTGACCATGCGCGCAGCGTGGGGAGATTATTATCAATCGCCGGTTTATGAGCAGCTCGAATACTCGACGCCGTCGGACACTAATACTCAGTCGCAGCGGGCGATCCACTATGTGATCGGAGGAGATTACAAGATTATCTCTGATGCGGGGGACCGCGATTTTCTCAATGTGAAAATAGAAGCATTTCATAAGATCTACAGCGATCTAATTTCATCAACCGTTTCAAGTTCGGGAAGAATATATTATTCGCGGAAAAACGATGCGATTGGCAGGGCATCCGGGGTCGATTTATATTTGATGTACTCGATGCCCGGATTTTCCGGATGGATGAGCTACAGCTATCTCAAAGCGGATCAGAAACTGACCGTGAACGACACCATAGGATATTATTTCCCGAGGAATACCGATCAGCGAAATACCCTCGCCATGGTTGCAGACATCGATCTTGGAGAGTCATGGAGCATGAATGTCAGGCTGGTCTATGGCAGCGGGTATCCGTACACGCCATCGATCGCGGTTTACAACGCGGCAAATGACGAGTGGACATGGCAGTTGGGAAAACCGAACTCCGCGTACTTGCCGGCTTACAAAAGGGTTGACGTTAGAGTTACAAAGGACTTTGAGTTCTTCGGTTTTACCTCTTCTGCATTCTTAGACATAAGCAACATCTTTAATTTCCAGAATGTTCAGTCATACAGCTACCAGTTTGATAGTCATGGGGATCCACAGGCTGTAGCAGAAAAGCTCTTTCCTATCCTCCCGACGCTGGGATTTGCCGTCAAGTTTTGAAAGTGAGCGACCTTTTGGAGGCTTCTGGAAAAAACCGGAGTTATCTTCGCAAGGTTGCTCCGGTTCCTTGATACAAGCGTGCTGTGGAAGCGTTGAATGTAAATCCGGTATGACATACTTTCTAAAATCCGATAAGAAACAATGATGATTCAGGATGGCAAGTTGATAGTGGAGCCGGACAAGGGTTGATGTGATCGTTGTGCTTTCTGACTATGATCGACCAGGTCACTTCTATTCCCTATCTTTCTCTTGACCGGTTTGGTATTTCCTCGCAAACCAGATAAATTCTATTGTCCAAGTCAGTCCCGACAAAAGCGGGATGAACTTGTGGTCTGGCTAATCAACAACAAAATGTACATTAGCAAAAATTCTTTATTGAACATGCTCCACCACCCAACATCCATATCAATCAAATACCGGAGGCCGCAGCTATGAAAACATTTATCCTTATCTCGATGACTCTTCTCGTATCATTTTGCGGAAACTCATTTTCCCAAACCGCGCATAGTGATACAGCTCTGTTCGTACAGCCGAAGAATGAGTTTTTCGATTCCATCAATACTTCTCTCGACAAGTTCTATCATCGAAACGACACAAATGTCGTAAAAGAAATTCGTCCCGACTTCAGCCGCTTCGACGCGCCGAAATCGGTTGACGAGTTCACCAAATACTGGCACAACCCGCCCATCTCGCAGGGGAACACCGGAACGTGCTGGTGCTTCTCGACTACGTCCTTCCTCGAATCGGAGGTGTGCCGTCTGAGTAAAAGGGAAATGAAATTCTCGGAGATGTACACGGTTTATTGGGAATACGTCGAAAAAGCGCTCGGCTACGTAAGGTCGAGAGGGAACCAGGAATTCGGCGAAGGCTCTCAGGCAAATGCTGTGATCCGGGCATGGAAGAACCATGGCGTCGTTCCTGAAAAGGATTACACTGGACTTCTGAACGGGCAGCCATTTCACGATCACTCGAAACTGGTCGCGGAGTTGGATTCATATCTAAAGTCCCTTAAGAGATCGAACGCGTGGGATGAAACTGGAGTCGAGAGCACGGTTAAGTCCATTTTGAATCATTACCTTGGAGCGCCGCCGGAGAAAATCGACGTCGATGGAAAACAAATGACTCCGCAAGAATACTTTAAGCAGGTAGTAAAATTGAATTTGGACGACTACGTCGCACTGGTTTCGTTCTCCGACCGTCCATATTATAGCTGGTGCGAATATAATGTCCCGGACAATTGGTGGCACAGCAAAGAATATCTCAATGTTTCCCTCGATGAATTTATGAGCGTCATCAAAAGTGCCGTAAGTTCGGGTTACACGATGGAGATCTGGGGCGACGTTTCGGAGCCGGGAATGGATGGACATGCAGGTATAGCCGTAATTCCGAGTTTCGATATCCCTTCTCAATACATTGATGCCAACGCGCGAATATTCAGGTTCTATAATCAGACGACCACGGATGACCATGGCATCCATCTTGTCGGCTACACGCAGAAAGACGGCAAGGATTGGTTCCTGATAAAGGACTCAGGATCGGGATCGAGGAACAACAATATACATCCCGGTTATTATTTCTACAGCGAAGACTACGTGAAGCTGAAAATGCTTGGCATCATGCTTCCGAAGAGCGCGATAACTGAGATCATGAGCAAGATAAAGGAATAATTCTTGGAGATCACCGGCAGGCATTGTCGTTGCCGGGTTATACATAAAAACATAAATATCATCAATAAACACAAAATGAGGAAGAAATGAAAACCAAACTCATGTTATTGTCAGCGGCTATCTTGTTTGCGATCGGAGCTCTTGCGCAGGCGCAAACAAAGAAATACGACATCAAGTCGGGTATCGTGACTTTCGCGACCACGATCAAAATGGGAAGCATGGATATGAAACAAAAGGCAATAGTCTATTTCGACGATTATGGAATAAAAGAGTGCAAAGAGACTTATTTCAACGATAAGCTGACCACAAGTTATTTTAGCGACGGGAAAAATATATACATAGTGGATCACAATCAGAAAAAGGTAACCAATCGAGGCCCCGCTTACCGTGGTACCGAGCTGCGCGTGGAGTGGACGGAATTCGGTACTGAAAAGGATCGGCAGGCCGGTTTGATTAAGAAAATGCCTGCCATGACGGTAGCCGGGAAAACGTGCGAAGTGTTTGAATCCAACGACGGGAAAGGAACGATTGCCCGCTATGCAGGATGGAACAAGGTTTTATTGTACTTGGATGTTCAGACACCTAGCATGAGAACCACCCAGCAAGCGGTGAAGGTAGAAGAGAACGCTAAGATTCCCGCGGACAAATTTGTGGTTCCCGCAGGATATAAAATGCAATAGGAATGCAAGGAGATTATACTCTTTACAAACCAACGGAAACCAGAACCACGAATGATACAAATAGCAAATTGGAAATTACGAATGCCACGAATATATCATATTCGTGTAATTCATTTTTGAACACAGGAAATCATTCGTGCAATTCGCGTTCGAATATTCTGATTGGTTTATCAAGTATATAATCACGGTTATCATTTACAATTCCATCACCCGACCCGTTTCAACCTGTTCCGGTCTCTGTGGTCGAACGGAACTTTTTGTCCTTTAATTTGAATCTTAGTCGTCTGGTCATAGCTGAAACTTTCATCATCGTGGAAAATCATTTCAAGCTCAAAGCCGACTGTTTGGAATTCGTCATCGAGAAAAGGATTGGAACAGATTCCGAAGGTGGAGCAGTTCTGTCGCGCGGTTAATTTGAATCGCCTCGCATCGGGCTCCACCGTACCGCCCGCGATCACCGAAACCCCCCTTGGAATCAAGATACATTTCATGACCTGTTTGGCTTTTGCCTCCCAAAGCCAGTATCCCACCTCATCATGGAACGGTTCTGATTCTCCGATCCGCCATGCAGTTGTGTGGTAACGCAAACCGTTAAGAGTCTGCTCGTGGTTCTGGGTCAAACCTGTCGGCTCCAAAATCATTCGTTCTCTGTATTTGTTCTTCTCAGTCCCTCGGTCATCCGAGGGAGCCGCGTCGTCTCCGTCGGAGCCTTCCCATGTTCCGGCTAATAGGCATAATGGCCCAAGACCGTTCAAGATTTTCTCATCCATTATTGTCTCCGCAATTTGTTGGGATTGTGTACATGGCAATATCTCAAAAAGATTCCTAAGAAAAAACACGGAAGCAATTTATTTCTCTGAAGCAAATAGAGTATCCTATGACAGCGACGTCCTGGTTCGTTTTATATAATATTTGTTTGAAGTTTAGCCACAGAAAGTCGTAAGTTAAGCAGTGGAACATTTTTTCAACCATAACGGATACATTACCGTTTTCCTGACGGTTGCATTCAGTGGGGAGTTCGGGTTGTTCGCAGGCGTCGCGCTCGCTCGTACCGGTTCAGTGACGCTGCCCGGAGTGATCGCGCTAGGTACGGCGGCTTCATTCGTTGGGAATATGTTTTATTATTACGCGGGCAAACTTCTCTGGAATAAGTGGGGTTTCCTGAAGAAAAATTTCGGTGCGAAGGTGGAGGCCACTTCGAATATCGTCAAGCGTTTTGGTTCGCCTCTAATGCTCATCGCCCGGTTTTTCTACGGGATTAGAAATGTTATTCCGATCACGCTGGGAGTTTACAGTATAAACGTTTTGGTCTTCATGGTTTATAATGTAGTCGGGGCGTTTGTCTGGGCATGGTTCTTCACCGAAGCAGGAAACCTCTTCTCGATTCACATTATGAGAAACTTTGCGAGCTTCCGAACGGGTCTCCTGTGGGGAATTGTAACTTCCGCCTTGCTTGTCGGTTTGTATTTGGTGGTGCGCAAAGCCATTTCAAAGATTAATTCCTGATCTCGAATTAAGAGTTCATAATCCAAGATTATTTTACTGTGTTCCATCATGGCAGTCGGTGCAGAGCCCTTGCTTCCAGGCATCGCCGATGTCCGTCGGATGTTGGAACTCGACCCCGGCAAGGCTGACTTGTTCCTGCGGCTTGGTGCCTTGTGACATTATAACATGGCACGTCTCGCATTTGTTCGGAATGATTTGTCCCCCGGCAGATTTGTGATTCCCATCGTGACATCTAAAGCATCCTAAATAGTTTTCATGGCCTATGTTGTTCGTGTAAGCTCTCCAATCGACTCTCATGTAAGGAAAGAAATTTACCTGATAGATTGACTGAAGCGATGCAACAGCTTCTTTAATTTCCGACCTTTGTGCGGAAGCCATGGTCGGATATTTATCCTTGTAAAAAGATTCGACCGATGCCGCAATGCTGTCGAGCGCATTTTTCGTATCCGAATATTTTGGAAGCAGTGCGTTGACTGCAGTTTGTTTTATCCAGGGAATGTCCGGGCTAATTTCTCCGCTTGCCATCGCGTCGTTAACCGCATCTTCGGGAGTCTTGATGACGTGAGTCGGCCGATTGTGGCAATCCATGCAATCCATGGTCTTCACAGCCGACTGCTTCACGGAATCGGGAGTGAACGGATTATTATCGGTAGCAAAAACTTCGCTCTTTCCATCTGTGTCAACGACCCGTACCCATGGAATGCTTTGCGATGCGGAATCAGTCGGCAAATATTGGACGGTGTGTGTGACATGCCAATGCACCGGCGACCGCTGCGCTTCACCGGAGGTGCTTCTCCCGATCTTGATGAGCATATCCAGTGTCCACCGAGTGTTCGCCGAATCTTCTAAGAAATATGCTTTCGTTATTCTGCGCTCGCCGACGAACGATTGAGGCCAATGACATTGCTCGCAAGTCTCTCTTGCAGGGCGCAAATTCCTTATCGGAGTTGGAATCGGCTGAGGATATTTGTGAAAGATTACCGAATAGACTTGGTACGCGCCGGAGAGTTTCGATTTGACGTACCAGCTTGCACCCGGGCCGACATGACATTGTACGCATGCAACCCGTGCGTGAGGCGAATGTAAATAGGTCGTGTACTCCGGATTCATCACTGTGTGACACACCTTTCCGCAGAATGAGACTGACTCGGTTATATCGAAAGCCTTATATCCCCCGATTGCCGTAAAGATCATCAGAAGAAGAGTCCCTGTTGTGAAGAGCATAAATGCCGTTCGTTGTTTGCCGTCATTCAGATCTATTCTTGGCAAAGGCGGGTTGCCCGTCTCCTTGGCTCTTCGCCATCGCTTTCGCTCGATTAAAGCGCCGATCGGTATTATTACCAGACCGAGAATTAAAACGCTTGGCAGGAGAATGTAAGTGACAATTCCAAAGTACGGTGGAAACGCACCCCAAACCATATCCGAAAGCATCAAAAGCACAACCGATCCGAACGTGACGGCGGCAATTATCGCGCCGACCATGCTTATCGGATTGTAAAAGAGATCTGGAAATTTTCTATTGCTCATCATTACCTCTGTAAATCAAGTTTTTGGTTCTTTGTTGGTAGTTCGTTATCACCGAAATACTGTAATTGTACCATGGTTTTGCTCAAGTGAAATTCGCCAGCGGGTATAACTATCAATTCAGTATCATTTTTTAAGGCGCTAAAGTTACAACTTTTTTATTATTCACTGCAATATATTTTACCCCCATAGCTCCGTCTTCAATGAATCCCTTTCTCGTTCTTCCTTGAACTTTTATATTAAGGCATGATTAAAAAAATCGTATTAGTGGTATCATCGATCCTTTTTGCCGTCACAACGGCTTTTCCGCAAGTTGAAAATCCCGCAGGCGGAAATGCTCAAGTTGATTCGGATTTAAAGTTTGGGCTTGAGTTATTCAAAAATAAGATGTACGACCTTGCAGAGGAACAGTTCACCAAATTTTTGCAGCAGTATCCCGCTTCTTCTTCCACCGCACAAGCAAAATATTATCTTGCTATGTCGCAATTCGACCAAAACAAATTTGCGGATGCAGCGACAAATTTTCAGGCTTTTGCGGTTCAGTACCCGAACGATCCGCTTGCGCCGACGGCATGGGTAAATGCCGGCGATTCTTATGCGAAAACCAACGATAACGCCAACGCCGGTTTGTCTTACGAGCGGCTTCAGGTTTTTTATCCGAAGGACGTTCGTGCGCCCGGCGCTCTTGTAAAAGCCGCAAAATACTTTGAGCTTTCGGGCGACACCTCGCGTGCAGAAATTTCGCTTCTGAATGTTGTGCAAGATTATTCGGCGACTCCCGACTATTTCAGCGCGACTCTTCAATTGGGGAATTTATATTTTAACACGGGAGAAACTCTCAAAGCCGAGAATCAATATAAGGCGCTTCTCTCATCCGACAATGATTCTGTCCGTGTCATGGGACTTCTTGCACTCGGCAGGTTGAACAAGATGCGAGGGATATCCGGACAAGCCGAGAAATACTTCGAAGATGCCGCGCAATTGAATATTGCTCCATGGAGCATAGATGCGACACTCGAAAGCATTGAGCTTAATGCCGACGCGGGCAATTATTCTCTCGCACTTCGTCGTGCAAATAAAATAAACAACGAGGATCTGACTACCGATCAAAAAGATAAAATTGAATTTGAAAAAGTGTACGCATCGCTTGCAGTCGGAGACAGTGCGGCATCAAGAAATCTCTTTCAAAAAATGAGGATGCTTCCGCCGTGTTATAAAATAAAATTGGCATCGCTCCTTAATGTAAAAAGAAGGTATTTCGATGGCATCACGCTTCTCAGAAATTTTCCCGTTAAAGATGCAACAGAAGAATCTCTGAATTTATATGCCGAGCTTGCCTTCAGCGCGGGGAAGATGAAATTAGCCGATTCTCTCCTATCGTGGTGGATCAATCACTCAAAATCTCCGTCGGCAGAATCAATAGTAAAACTGCTTGCCATAGAAACCCATTACTCGTCGAAGGTGCCGTTTGCAGGAAACGGGGTAGAAAATGCGGGGAAGGCGCGGCAAACTTTCTATTCGTATGAAAATGTATTGAAAGATTGTCCGGATGTATATCTGTATTACAAGGCTTGTTTTGAAGATGGAGATGGAAGTTACGAAGACGCCATGGCCGATTACCGTGAGCTTCTTGCGACGTATCCTGAATCCGACTTTGCAGCGGGAGCCGACAGCAGTTTAAATTACATTTCAAGTTTTAAGAACGTTAATTACAAAAACGCCGTTGCAAGTTTGGCTGATATCGTCTCCGAGCAGGCTATATCATCGAATAGCAGCAGCGCCGCTCTGCTTCAACTAGGAAAATTATTTGAAAACGATCTCAAAGATTACGACAGAGCGTCGCAAATTTATCGCCAGCTTACTTCAGTCGCTGCCGGAGATACGGAAAGAATTGCCGAGTATCTCCTTGCTGGTGCGCTTATAAATGCTGCCGGAGGCAAGGACAAAAAAGGTTCGGAATCGTACACAATTTACCAAAAACTTGCTTCGACTCTGGGAAACGATTCAGTTGCCGAGAATTCCCTCTTTCATTTGATGGACGTTCAATGCGACTCGGGAGATTCAATTGAAGCAGAAAATTCCGCACTGAGCTTTCTAAAGAGATTTCCTAATTCGGAAAATGCGGCAAACGTTTATTGTCTGCTTGCAAAGATATTATACAGCAGCGGCGCGTACCATGAAGCAATCGGTCAAGCTGCGCTTGCGGGATCGCCCCCTGAAGCTCAATTGGTTCTTGCCCGAGCTGAAATCGCCATAGATTCATTATCGAGTGCAAAATCAACTCTCGAAAATCTTTTCGATTCCGAACCTGCTAAAGAATATTTATTGGATGGCGAATTACTTTATGTTGGCCTTTTGCAGAAGATGAATATGGATGCGGAGCAAGCTTACATGGATTTTCTTGCCACACTTGTTCCATCAAACTATAAAGATAAGGTCGTAGAGCAATTCGCGGATTATCTTTTTGCGACAGGCCGTTATGACACTGCTTATTCGACCTATCGGATCCTCGGCGAAGAACAACTCTGGTACATGACTCCGCCAGCTGTTATTTATAAAATGGCTTGTTGCGAACTCAAGTCGGGAGACGAAAACGCTGCAAAAGATCTTTTCCAGCAAGTTGTAACGAGCTCAAAAGACCCCGTTCAGGTTTCGGATTCTTATGACCAGTTGGGAAAAATATACGAATCGCTTGGTGATAAACGGATGAGCGCTTCGTTCTTTGAGAAAGCCGGTTCCGGCGATGTTGCCGCAATGATAAACGCGGGTGACACATATTTCAAAATGGACGATTACGACGACGCTGCCCAGGTCTATAAGAAAATTTTAAAAGAAACGACTGCCGATACTTTGAAAGCATTTTCTGAAGCTCGGTTGATAGACATAGATTATAAAAATGATAGGATTGAATCTGCAGATGCAGCCGCAGCGAGTTTCAGGAAAAATTACCCCGGCAAAGACGATGAATACCTTGCGCGATTTCTTGTCGACAAAGCCGAGTATCTCATCACGAAAAAAGATTATAAAGAGGCTCAGAAGGTTCTTGATGAGGTCAAAAGCGATTACGATGATACCGCCGTTTATCCGGTGTCGCTTCTCGATCAGGCTAGGATACTGGTTGAAAGCGGCGATATAGACAAGGCTGAGGAAAAGCTGAAAGACCTTCTCAAAAAATTTCCGGCGGGCACCGCCGCGCCTGCTGCACATTTCGAGCTCGGTAATATTTATTTTGCCAAAGAGAAGTACCAGGATGCGATAGATAACTTCCGAATTATTTATGCCGATTCGATGTCCGGCCGCGACCTGGCACGCGACGCTATGAGCAGGCTTATCAGCTCGTATGAATCTGCGGGCCAGTATGATGGTGCACTTGACATTGCGAGAAAATTCATCACGAAGTATCCTGACGATCAATCCATTATGGACATGAAGATCAAGGTCGGCATTCTTTATGAAGAGTTGAAATTTTTTGATCAGTCGCTTCTTACGTTCCAAAATCTTGCGAAAGAAGCCAGTCGTGATTATCAGGCGGAACTTCATTATTATGTTGGTGCGATCTACGATGACAAAGATGATTATGCGAACGCAATTTTAGAATTTCTAAAAGTTCCATATCTCGCTGCGCCGAATGCGGTAGTTGACTGGGCAGCTCAAGCCTACTACATGGCGGGAAAGTGTTATGAACAATTGAACAAACCGAATGAAGCAATCGCCATGTACCAGAAGATAGTGGATAAGCCGCACACCGACCCGACGTTTGTAACAGGTGCGGAACGAGAAATAAACAGAGTGAAAACACTGCTGAAATAAGGAAACGAAGACCGAATAGTGGGACATTAAAAAAAAGTGAGATAATGTTCGAAAAAGAAATTTCAACTTACGCGTTTAATATCGCGAAGCGATATACTGGTGAGCACATTCCGCTGGATTCGCTTCTTATCGATGTCGAGTTGCCGGATAGCTTCAAAAAATTTGCTGAAGCGGAAGTCGAAGGAATGATCGATGAAGAAGGATTTGTCAAGAGTAAAACAGGAAAGTTCAACTGGACAGACCCTCAAGTTCAGTCGTTGTTTAAGGAAATCCGTCATGTTCTAAAGAATTCTTTTGAGTTTTCAAGAGAAGAATTCCTCGAGCTTGCAGAGAAGGCATCGAAGTTTATTTTCAATTATGTGATCCGCCCCCGCTGGACGATGGAGAAATTTCTTTTCAAGGGGGAAACCGAAATCGATAAATTGAGCATTGAGAGGGCCGCAAGATTTTTCAATGACTATTCATATTATCCGCGAGGAATAACGGAGTTCCTTGAGTTTCACAAAGAAAGCACCCTCGATGTTGTGACATGGAAGAAACTCCATGCCAAGATCGACGAACAGCTTATGAGCATGCTTCCGTCGAGTTTAAACAGTCTTATGGCGCCGCTGTTTGATATGTTCCAGTTCGCGGATGAGAGTGATAAGGTGCCGATTGATGCGGTCATACTTTTTTTCCGGGACAAGTCGGCAACAGAGGCCGTGGACCGGATTGAATTTGCGAAAGAAGTTAAGAACTTTCAGTCTCTTAATCTGCCGGTTCTCGAGATGATATTACAGGCTACTTCAAAAGATGTGAGCCATAAGATCGAAGTGCTTTCAAGTTTGGAGGAACCCCCGAAAGAGTTTAGAACGTTTGAGAGACAAACAGTAACTAATCCTCTGATGCTTGAAACAAATCAAAAGTTGAAAGTTCCTGTTGAAGGCGGGATAAACTCCGATCAGGATAATTCTCACTCGGAAGAAAACTCTGGTCTCAACGTATCCGAACATTTCCCTTTGGAACACGTGCAGCAACTTGACCAGCAATTATTATCAGAGCCGGAAGAGGAAAAATCAATTTTCCCAAATGCAGGCGAGAAAAGTCCATCCTTGCGAACTCTTCTAACGGCGAAACAGGAAGGCAAAATCATAAGGAAAATATTCGGCGGAAGCAAATCAGGGTATCACATCGCAATTCATAAATTAGATGAGAGCCCGGATTGGAAAAGTGCCTCCAAGATTGTTGAAGGTATATTCATCGATAACGGCATCGATCCGTTTTCAAAATATTCGGTCATCTTCACTGAAGCTGTCAGCGCAAAATTTCGTCCGAAGCAATAATGCATTTTGTCGATGAAGCTCTAATTCATATCAAGGCCGGCGATGGTGGAGATGGGTGCGTAAGCTTCAGGCGCGAGAAATTTGTTCCTCGCGGCGGTCCCGACGGCGGAAATGGCGGAAGGGGTGGCAGCATAATTTTATTTGCCGATAAGAGTTTGACTACCCTTCTCGATTTTCATTATCGCGCCACATTCAAGGCTGCACGCGGTCAGCACGGACAGGGGTCTGGCAAATTCGGAAGAAGTGCGGATAATCTGGTTATCAAACTGCCGGTTGGGACACTCATCGAAGATGCTGAGAGCGGAGAAACGATTATTGATATGCTAAATGACGGACAGGAATTTGTTATCGCAAAGGGCGGGAGAGGTGGAAAAGGAAATGCGGAATTTGCTACTTCGACGGACCGAGCGCCACGCCGCGCAGACCCCGGTGAGTTGGGCGAAGAGAAAAATCTCAAGCTCGAATTGAAGCTTCTTGCCGACATCGGACTTGTCGGATTTCCGAATGCAGGGAAGTCAACCCTGCTTTCTGTCGTATCGGCGGCAAAGCCGAAGATCGCCGATTATCCGTTCACAACACTTGTACCTGTCCTCGGAATTGCAAAATACAAGGAACATTCTTTTGTCGTTGCTGACATGCCCGGACTCATTGAAGGAGCAAGCCATGGCAAAGGTCTTGGCATTTCTTTTTTGAAGCATATCGAGAGAACAAAGGCAATTGCGGTCCTTATAGAATCATTGTCGCTCGATCCAGTTGGTGATTTTGAGAAGCTAATTGAAGAGATGCGGATTCACAGCATAGAGCTTCCGAAAAAAGTAAAGATGGTGGTCTTCACAAAGATGGATATTGCTGATGATGGTTGCGTTGGTAAGTTGAAGAAGCTCAAGCTGCCTAAAAAGATAAAGAAACATTTTATCAGCGCGGTGAGTGGGGACGGAATTGAAGAACTGCTGGAAATGTTTTGGAGAACGATTAGTCCTCGCTCATCTCCGCGAGCGATTTCCTAATAATATCGATGGCTTCATCGACTTCTGATTTGCTCAAATTGAGCGGTGGTCGGAAGCGAATCGTCCGCTCGCCGCAGCCGATGAGGATCAAATTCTTTTCGAAGACTCTTTGCCGAAGCTCGAGCCGCCGTTCGTGTGATAGCATATCGAACGCACAGAACAATCCGAGTCCGCGTATATTGAAGATGAGATGCGGAAATTCAGCCTCCATTTCTGTGAGTTTGGTGAGTAAATAATCGCCAACTTTAGCTGCATTTTCGACAAGATTTTCTTCCTGAATTATTTGCAGAAATTTGGTGAACCGTACCATGTCTGTAAGATTTCCGCCGAAAGTGCTGTTCAATCTCCCGGAGATGTTGAACACGTTCTCTTTGACTTCATCGAATTTTCTTCCCGCGAGGAATCCGCACACCTGAGTTTTCTTTCCGAATGAAATTGCGTCAGGCTCGACGAAGTGCTGGTGTGCCCACATCTTGCCGGTCAATCCGACGCCTGTCTGAACTTCATCCATGATCATGATAATGTCATTCTCGGAACAAATCTCCCGGAGGCGGACAAAGAATTCTTTCCTGAAGTGATTATCTCCCCCCTCAGCCTGTATGGGTTCGATTATGAGTGCCGCGATGTTTTTCCCATATTCAACAATGGCTTGTTTGATCTGGCTGATAGCAATTTCTTCTTCCTGTTTTACAAAGCGAAGATTCTCTTCATTGAGGGGAAATTTCATCGCAGGATTGTGAACGCGCGGCCAATCGAACTTCGGAAAATGTTTTATCTTTATTGGATCGGTGTTTGTAAGAGAGATTGTATAGCCGCTTCTGCCATGGAAGGCTCGTCTAAAATGAACGACCTTCATTCTGTTTTCATCATCCTGTGACCGGTAAACACCGGACGCAAGGTTCTTGTTCATCCTGTAATCGAATGCAGCTTTCAAAGCATTTTCGACTCCAAGAGAGCCGCCTTCGATAATAAAAGCATGTGGCAAGTATTCTGGTATGGCAACTTTTGAAAATGTGTCCATGAACTCCGCCATCTCGACGGTGTACGAATCGGAGCTTGACGGCTTCGCAAGCGACACATACGCAAGTTTCTCCATAAACTCCGGAGTCGTCATTTTGGGATGATTGAATCCGATCGGAGAGGAGCCGAAGAACGTGAAGAAGTCCAAAAGATATTTTTTCCGTCTTGCGTCAAAGACGTAAGAGCCTTTACTTTTTCTTAGATCGAACACAATATCAAACCCGTCAACAAGCATATGTTCTCGCAAAACATCCATGACATTTTCAGGTTTGATATTCGATTGCGGTGAGTTCTTAAATAACTTTGCCATTGTTAACTCTTTAAAGTTTGCAATAATCAGTTTCCAATTTCTAATCCGGGCTGAAGAAAAGGATGATTGATAAAATTAATATTAGAATCGGAAGTAATGAGAAAAAAAGGACGTAATGCATCGGTCGGCTAAGAATTAAATCGTTTTCATGGAAGAGGTATTTACCGACAAAATGTGATCCTCCGACGGAGGCACCGCCTGCAAGCACGACAAGTGTTACCGCCCTTATCGGGCCAAGTGAAAATTTCAAAAAAGTCAACTGCACTGCCATGGCGATCGTCAAACCGGCAAGCAGTCCGTAAAGACCGCCGAGCCAAACCAAAAACGGTTTGTTTCGAAGCAGCGAGGATGTCTTCACTCTTTTAGTCCTAATGCTTTGTAAATGTAATCAACGTTTTTGAGAAGCGCCCCCACATTAAACACTTTGGCAAGCTCATCTTTCGAGATTTTGTCCGTAACCTCGTGATCTGTCGCCAGTGCTGTCAGGAAGTCTTCACCGGTTTCCCAGCAACGCATCGCGTTTCGCTGCACCATGGCGTACGCAGCTTCTCTAGTCAATCCCTTTTCGATCAGCAGTAATAAAACATCTTCCGAGAAGAAAAGTCCGTGAGTAAGCTGAAGATTGTTTTGCATCTTTTCGCGATACACAACAAAGGTTTTGAAAATTTTTTGTGATTCTAAAATCATGAAATCAAGTCCCAATGTTGCATCTGGGAATATCACACGCTCTACCGATGAATGAGAAATATCTCTCTCGTGCCACAATGCCTGATTTTCGAGCGCCGACATCGCGTATGACCTGACAAGTCGTGCCATTCCGCAAATGCGCTCTGCATTCACCGGGTTTCGTTTGTGCGGCATAGCGGAGGAGCCTTTCTGACCTTTTGTAAATGGCTCTTCAGCTTCAAGAACTTCAGTCCTCTGAAGATGGCGCACTTCAAGTGCCATCTTCTCAAGTGTGCCCGCAGTTACCGCAAGCACCGTCATGAATTGCGCATGTCTGTCGCGCTGGATAATTTGCGTTGACGCAATCGATGGACAAAGGCCGAATTTATTCGCGACGTATTTTTCAACTTCAGGAGAAATATGAGAATAGGTACCGACGGCCCCTGAAATTTTTGCGACGGATATTTCTTGAATGGCACTCTCAAGACGGTTTACCCCTCTACCAAGTTCATCATACCACACAGCCATCTTCAAGCCGAAGGTAATTGGCTCGGCATGAATTCCATGAGTACGTCCGATTTCCGGAGTGTCTTTGTATCTCAAACTTAGTTCACCGATCATTTTGCGGAGATCGAGAAGATGCCTCAGAATAATTTCGCCGGCTTGTTTGAGTTGAATTGCAGAAGCAGTGTCAAGGACATCTGAAGATGTCATTCCGAGATGAACGAAGCGAGCCGCGGGTCCAACATTCTCACTGATGTTAGTGAGGAACGCGATAACGTCGTGTTTAACAGTTCTTTCTATTTCATCGATCCTCTCAACGTTGAACTTCGCTTTCGATTTAACTTCATCAACCGCCTCGGCGGGAACTCTGCCGAGTTCAGCCTGTGCTTCCATCGCTGCGATTTCAACATCGAGCCAGATTCTAAATTTATTCTCTTCACTCCAGATTGCATTCAGCTCGGCGGGAGAGTAACGTTTTATCATTTTACTTATTTTCCCTCATCCCGACTTTCAAGGTCAGGTTCAGTAGTTTATTATCACGAAAGATTTCGATCTTCACTTTGTTTCCAGGCTGTAAATCGTCTAGCTGAGATTGAAGTGCGTCGGCATCGCGAACGGGATCATCCTGGTACTTCAGGATTACATCGCCGGTTCTAAACCCTGAATTCTCCGCAGGACTTCCGGATTCCACATTGCCGACGAGTGCCCCGGACAGGTCGCTCATGTTGAGAGATTTTGCAGTATTTTCATCAATGGGTTGAACCTCGATTCCGGTCCAACCGAGACGTACAACTTTGCCATATTCTTTCAATTGTTCCACGATGAGCTTCACTCTATTTATTGGGATTGCGAAGCCGTAGCCAATATACGATTGACTTACGCCGTCGGTATAAATCATCGTGTTCATGCCGATGACTTTTCCTTCCGCGTCAACAAGCGGGCCTCCTGAATTTCCGGGGTTGATCGCCGCATCCGTTTCGATCATCCCGCTGTAATTTCTTGAATCTGTCCCTCTACCGTGATCTTCGACTTTCAGATTCATTCCCAGCGAACTGATGACTCCAACTGTCACCGTCGGTTTGTTATTTATGTCAAATAATCCGAAAGGATTTCCGAATGCTATTGCCCACTCTCCGACGAGGATGCTGTCGCTGCTTCCAAGTTTGCAGTACGGCAAATCCGCTCCGTCAATTTTCAGCAGGGCAATGTCGCTGTTCGGATCGTGCCCGATTATTTTTGCCGGCCTCCTTGTGCCGTCTGTCATGGTTACAAGAACTCTCGTCGCGTTCTGAACGACGTGGTCATTAGTGATGATATATCCGTCTGGGGAAATTATAAAGCCGGAGCCTAAACTTTGGATTTCAATCTGCTGTTTTTGCATGAACTGCTGATAGAACGGACTATTCTGGAAAAACTGTTGGAAGAAAGGATCGTTTGCGAACGGGTTGACTTGTTGCTCCTGCACCGCGGTAACATTTATACCGACGACCGCAGGGCTTATTTCCTTAACGGAGTTAGTGATTGCGTTTGCCCGTCCCGAGGTTGGGTCATTCTCGAGGGGGAATGTTGATTGAGAGAGCGCTGTTTGCGCAGATACACAAAAGAAAACCAGCAATATTTTAGTGATGAATTTTCTCAGAGATGGAAAAATCAACGTGGATTCCTTTTTATTTTGAAATAGCTCTCAGGTTGCAGTTGTCATTTTCAGCCAAAGGCTGATGCACCTTTGGCGCAGGTGAATTGATAACCGACAACTAATAATCATTATAGGAAAAAATGGAGAGAGTTTCAATTAACGGAAATCAAAGGGGTCTTCCTTGCGAAAGGATGGAATAGCTTCAGTGTCGGGGAATTTAGTGTGATACTAAAATCGTAAAACTTCCTGTGTACGCACCGATCGGTTGGTCAGGTGCAAGCAAAGCAGTTCCGCCAGACCAGAGGTAATAACTCCCGCTGAAGCTTGTTGTAATTGTCGCTCCGTTTCTGACGGGGGCCGAGAAGTTCTGATCTGTATTGTCGTTGCCGGCGAGATCGCCGGTGAAAGAAATAGTGTTTGTTCCACTTTGAAGGTTGGTTGAAGAATAAGAAACCCTGGCAGATGCGTTCGGACTTGCGGCGAATGTGAAATAAGCCGATGCGCCGTTGGTGAGCGGATTTATATTTACGGAAGTGATCCCCTGAATGACATACCCCATGTTCAAATCGCGAATCTTTGTCAGCGAGATCTCACTATTTACTGACAAATGCACTTCACCCACCGACGTTGCTGACTGTGCAAAAGTTTCGGGAACTTTGAATAAAATCAAAATGCCGAAACTTAATGATGTTTCTCTCAACTTGTCACAATAAAAAAAGCAGGCAAAAAAGTTGCCTGCCTCACAAATCTTCTTATCGGATTAGTATGTTACGGCAACCGTAACTGTACCTGCGTATTGTCCCGCGACAGCGGCACTAGGAATTGTTACAGAACCTCCGACCCAGACGAATAAGTCAAATCCGGCTACCAAGGCAGCGTTCGTTGTTTCTGTAAACGGACTTGTCCCTGAAACATCCGTAGCACTAGCTTGGGCATTCGTGGTGTTATAAGAATATGATGAAGTCCACGGAATGGTATTAACACCGGAAGTTAAATTTGGAGTTTGAGTAATTGTGACTGTTACAGGAGTAGCCGTTGATCCCAAGATTTGAAAGTAGGCTGCATTGCCTGCGTTAGGACCATTTGTCGGGCTGACAGTGGCGGTAACACCCGCCAGCTGATTCCCAAAAGTGAGATCACGAGCCTTGGTCACGGAAAGTGTTGTATTGACCGTTAGGTTGACATTAGCGTTGGCACTCTGTGCATACGACTCGCTTACGGCAAGTGATGTAAGAAGTGCAACAACCAACAGAAGTCTTTTCATATTTCCTCCCATTAAGTTATCCAAAATTTATATTAGCTTATTATAAACTTTTTCCTGACGCTCCAATAATTTTTAAAATAACAACCTTAAAACGCAAATTTCAATCTGTCTCGTGACAGAAGCGGTTTGTGCGGAACTCACACGAACCGCCGTTTGGCGGCGCCGCCGCGTGCGGTGGAGAGCGTCCGAAGTATCATTATGCAATGTTCGTGCCGCAGGAATTCGCCTCAAATTCTCAATATTTTGATATTCTTCTGGCTAAAAGTTACGACTGTAACAAAACTGTAATCGAATATAGAAAGCTGGTAACACACAAAGCACATAGGGGAAAAGAAGAAGGAGAGAAGATCCCATCATTTCTACCCTGTGTAGTTTTCTTTAAAAGTTTGCGAGAAGTTTTGCGTTTGATTGAGAATGTTCGACAAGCTTCAGCACGTTCTGCATCGCATCGCGCGGTGAAAGACGGGACATTGTTCTTCTTAACGATTGATATGCCGACAAGTTATCACCGAACAACAGCTCCTCTCTCCGTGTCCCCGACACATTAAGATTTATCGCGGGAAAAATCCTTTCGTTTGCCAGATCACGATCAAGCACGAGTTCCATGTTACCCGTTCCCTTGAATTCCTGAAAGATTAGTTCATCCATTCTTGAATTTGTATCGACAAGTATAGTTGCAGCGATTGTAAGTGAACCGCCG
>JBAPNE010000146.1:0-3026 GCA_049278975.1 Candidatus Kryptoniota bacterium | reverse complement strand
GAATTGATCCGTCAATTTTCTATCGCTTCCCTGATTTTCAAAAGCTAATCGATGCGAGTGGATTGTCAAATAGAATTTTCTCTCTTTCTGTTTCAACACCATCCTGTTTTATTCTCGATGTACTAATTGCAGTTCCACCGGCTGCCATTTCAAAATTTTTACTTACGGCCATCAGCCTCGTAGCGATGGTACCTCTGGTCCACGGTAGCGCTAAACTTGCAAATTCTTCGGTCAGGACTGCATATTTAGTTTTTCTCAGCTCGTCATTTGCCTTAGCAACTAATTTCAGCTCAAGCGAACCATTTATAATCCTTGCTCTTTTTTTTGTTACGGCATTTTTCACGTTCTCCACGAAGGCAGAAAGAGCAGCTGGAGTTATACTCGGCATAGCTTTTCCATTTAACGTATTCTTCGCAATCCCTGCGATGCTTTTTCTATTGTCAAAAAAGTGGCATGTCTTTATTTATTTCGTCCTTTCGTCTCTACTTGTTGTTGTCATCACTTATGTAGTCGTTGGAGAATCAGCAATCATTTATTATTTGGAGAGAGTTTTTCCTTCCTTTATCAATGGCAGAGTTCAGAACCCTTTTTCAATTTCATATCAAACCGCCTGGTCATTTCTTAGACGGCTATTCGTTTCTGACCCAACCCTTAACTCTAATCCGATATTTGCATCTAGGGATGCGTACGTTTTCTCGATTTCTCTATTTAAATCACTTACTGTCGTTCCGGCGGCATATTTCTTTTATCGCGGGATTGAAAAAAATAATCCCCGCGAGGCTTTCGTGGCTTCAACTTTCCCCGTAATGTTTTTATCTCCCACAGCAACAACTTTTCAACTTGTGCTTCTTGCACCGGCAATAATTTGTTTGTCACAAACTGCTCTCGAAGAACACCGAATTTCTATCGCCAGGCTTTTTATTGTCTTATACGCCATGGTTTGCATTCCATTTTTTGTCGGCCTTTCTAACTTCTTCAAAATCCAAACACCGATACTCCTTTATGAAAGATTCTTTCTGCTTTTCTCAATCTACGTCCTCTATCTCTTTTTTCAGCTGCGAACCTTATCCAAGCATTTATTTGCATGGCGAATGAGCATCACGGCAGCCACCATCGCTGCCATAACTGTGCCCCTTTATTTCGGAGACAATACGCCAAGCGCAATGTCGCAATTTCCTGCTAAGCCGATATTGAAAGGTGAACAACTAAAAACAGCTGCGTTCAGCCCCGCATCATACGGAGATAGATTCATGTATGTAGGCGTTGATTCCAACTCACGAAATTACGCAGTGCAAAACGAGGTGAACGTACCTCATGAATCACGCAATTGCTATCGCGTATCAGCGAGTGCTGATGGTTTAGAGTTTATGATTGAGACAACTTCCCCGCAACCAGAACCTTTGATCGCGCAAAAACCATCGGTCTATTTTGGAACTAAAAATGGAGATATATCTTATCTCGCAGAATCAGGTTCAGTAAGCCGAGACGGCGATTTCGGTGCATTCATTCGAAGTGGAAGTCTTTATATAGTTGAAATGCGTTCAAAGCATATTCCGGTTATAGATAGTCTGGTCATTAGCCCGTTCAAAATTATTCAATGCAATTTTAACAACGGTGATAACTCAAAGATTGCTCTGATAATAGATTCCCTCAACGGCGCACATTCAGTCGGGATGTACAATTTGCAAACGCACAGATTGATAACTTACTACAGCCCATTCCCTCTCTCGTCAATCTGTGCAAACGAGGAAAATATTTATGGCACGTACGAAGATAACGACTCCACAAGCGTTTGGCTCCAGCAAGCCGCAGATCCTGCTTCCGTTGGTGCCGATTCACTGATCAAGTTGTTTGCAGTTCATGGAAACGTCATTGACATCAATGTTGTGAACCATGATCTTTATTTCTCTTCAGATTTCGAGAGAGGACTCGGCCTACCGACAATATATAAATATCCACTTTACAATTAAGCCGCAAAGCTTTCTCGTTCATGCAGAATAATTCCCTCCATAATTCGTCACACCACACTCCTCAAACCCTTGATTTTATACAACCCCGCAGGTATATTTTTCACGAATGCCAATCAAGAAATCTGTCCCGGAACTCATTCAAGCAGCAGAGAATTCTAGAAAAAAATCAACCGCTGCATTTTCACATTTTAAAGTGGGCGCCGCAATCGAAACAGAAGAGGGCGAGATTTATTCCGCGTTTAATATCGAATCGAGCAGCTATGGGCTCTCAATGTGCGCTGAGCGGATCGCGCTTTGGAAAGCGATCACTGCGGGAAAATCTAAATTTAAAAAGATTGCCATCGTATCTGACGCCGTTGATTTTTGTCCACCGTGCGGCGCGTGCAGGCAGGTTATGTTTGAGCTTGCTGGAGACATAGAAATTTATATGACAAACAAAAACGGAACGGTAAAGAGAGAAAGACTTTCTTCACTGCTTCCGAGTGCTTTCACATCAGAAACATTATTCAATGGAAGAGATTAGCCTTCATTACGCGCCGCGAGATACCGGGTGGATCGAGGTAATATGCGGCTGCATGTTCAGCGGGAAAACCGAAGAACTAATTCGCCGGCTTCGTCGTGCCGAGATCGCGCGCCAGAATGTTGCGATATTCAAACCCCGAATCGACAAGCGTTACAGCGATGACCATATTGTCTCCCACAGCGACGACAGGCTGAAGTCAATCGTCGTCGATTCGGCATTGGAAATTCCTGCGTTAACGAAAGACGCGCACGTCGTTGGAATTGACGAGTGCCAATTTTTCAAAATGGATGTCGTTGAAATCTGTGAGTCGCTCGCGTCAGCAGGCAAAAGAGTTATCGTTGCCGGACTTGATCAAGATTATCGAGGGCAACCATTCGAACCGATTCCGCAGCTCCTCGCAGTCGCAGAATATATCACCAAAACACTTGCCATCTGCGTCATCTGCGGCAACCCCGCCGACCGTACACAAAGAAAGACTCAATCCGAGGAACGGGTTTTGATCGGCGCGAAGGATATTTATGAAGCTCGCTGCA
>JBAPNE010000145.1:0-2913 GCA_049278975.1 Candidatus Kryptoniota bacterium | reverse complement strand
GGTCTTTATTGAAGAAAAGGATGGCATGAAAATATTAAGGGGACATATCATGAAAAATACTGATCATCACAAAGCCTTCTTGCATAATGAAAATGTTCTCGTGGTTTTCACCGGTCATCACACCTATGTAAGCGCTACATGGTACAGTAATCCGCACCTGGCCTCTACATGGAACTATATGAGCGTACATGTTAAAGGCACTATCAGATTTTTGGATTACGCTGCATTAGAAGATGTGCTTAGAAAAACATCTCTTCATTTTGAAAACCATAATCAACAATCCCCAACCGTTTTTGATAACCTTCCTTTAGAGTTTAAACAAAAAGTAATGAAGGCAATTGTGGCTTTTGAAATTGAGGTAAAAGAAATAGACAATGTTTTCAAATTAAGTCAGGACAGAGATGCTGATAGCTATCGCAATATAAAAGAGAAGCTAAAAGAACAGGGTGAGAACGGACAGGTAATTGCCGCTGAGATGGAAAAAAGAACCAAGGAAGTGTTTCCTGACGATAGGAAATAGGACTGCTTGCCTATGTTTTAATTCGCATCAACCATACTCGAAACACACAAGAAGCAGTTTTGACAAACTGAAATTTGCAGTTTGGGGGAGTAGAACGCCAGCTAACAACGCAAACCACGACGCTTCTCGACCAAGAGAATGTCGGGACACACTATCATGGATCGCTTCACCACGCTTTGCCGCATCGTGGATGTTACGGCATCACCTTGCGACTGCCTGATTAGATCGCTAACTTATCATTGGTACACAAGATGGTGGAAGGTCAGGCGCATTTAAAAATCATGATATGAAAGGATTGATAGGTGGTTGGTGTAACTCTTTGTTGGCTTGTATTCAGCATAGTCGTTGGAATAATTGCAGATCAAAGAGGCAGAAGTGGACTGGGATGGGGTTTCTTAGCGGCAATGATTTCACCTCTATTGGCGGGAGTAATTCTTTTTGTATTGCCCAACATAGCGGAAGAACTGGCCGAAGAAGATAAGAAAATCCAGCAACGGAAGAGAGAGAGGGAACTGAAGGAAAAGGAAAATCAAGAGAAGCCTCGTTCTGCGTTGACGATATCAAGTGCTTATTTTGTGCTTTCCATTGATCGTTTGCATCAACTCCATGAGAGGAAGATCCTTAGCGACAGCGAATACCAGGTTAGGAAAATGAAAATTATGGATGACCTTTCACAACGACTAATCCCCGAATTGCCAGAGAACTTTCTTGGAAACATTGTGCCGATTCTGGATAGCAAAATTCTTAACAAAGATGAAGTGCAAAAGATCAGGGATATTGTATTCTCAAAGCCTGCCTGGCCAAGCGAAGTGGAAGCAGTACTTTCAAAAGCTCAGGAAGAGGAGGAGGAAAAGAGGAACGCTGATGAACGTCTCAAACGGATTCGGGAAAGAAGAAGATGGTAGTTTATGCAAATCATTTCCATGTCTGCCTGTGCAAATCACAGATATTAAAACCTGTTTTGAAAGTGGAGAGTAGAGAAAAGATTAATTGAATGGCCGAAAGGCAAACCTTGTCGCACAGGAATCTATGCTGCCATGCGACGAGACCGTCTTGCCAATGCCTGATCGGTTTACTAACTTATTATTGGTACACAACACGGGGGCAGGTCAGTAGCAGGACAACATATACCAACCTTTCACACGGCACCTATGTCTTCAGCGTGGCTGCAGCAACTTTCAATGGACAATGGAACACGACACCTACGTCGTTGCGAATTACAATCGTTCCTCAATTCTGGCAAACAAAATGGTTCCAATCACTTTGTCTCCTGTCGCTGATGGGATTAGTACTGCTTATCTATCGACTACGAACGTGGCAGTTATTGAAGAGGGAGCAAGACCTGAAGCAAAGAATTGATGAAGCGGTTACGAAAATCAAGGTGCTAAATGGCCTTATTCCAATTTGTTCAAACTGCAAAAAGATACGCGACGACAAAGGGTTTTGGCAAGACATAGCCAAGTATATCAAGGAGCATTCACAGGCGGTAATGACTCACGGAATATGCCCAGAATGTAGAGAGAAGTTATATGGCCCCGTGCTAAAAGACCTGCGAGCCAAAGGGTGATCGATGCCATTGTGAACTCGGCTATTTCCTTCAACCGAAAGCCTTCAATTAAGAACTGAACGATCCTCTTTTGAAGATAATTGAGTCTATTTGTCCAACGATTGGAATCAACGTTGAACACCAAAGCTGAGTCAGCAGCTTCTCTTGACTCCACATTTGTAACTTTGTTTTTTGATTCCTCGTCCTGACGGAATTTCACTTTGATACTTTTCAAAGCTTTGCCACAGGAGTTCTTGAATCTTCCTCTGCCTTCGCTCTTCGTAACGAAGGACAGCGAATTTCGCGTGCTCGGTTACAACGGGATACAACTCATTCCAAGTCATAATTAAGGGCTCCAATATTGGTTTGGTTATACCTTCTTATGCCATTCGAAATGGTTCCATCTTAGTAGTGTTACAGGAGATCAGTATCGGTTAGGTTCTACAGATATACTGGATCAAAGCCAGGCAGTGGGGAATTTTTGTTTTATAAAAGCGATGGTACTATTGGAGGGCGAAAGTGGTTCTGGAAATTTTTGTTTTTGAATATTTTGTCGGGTTATATAGGCGCCGGGAAGTTGGTTGTTTCTTCGGGACCATCCATTTAAATTATGTCGTGGTACGCACATCACATCCTTACTGCCGGAATCTTATGCGGATATATGGCAGGATAAGTATGGTTAGCCAGCTTGAAAAAGGAGTCCTATGAATATAAGAAGAGGCCAAGCAAGAGATTCAATTGAACTCGTTTTGTGTGCACTTATTAGTTTTTTGATAATCGGTATTGTTACCCGTACGGACAATACGATTACTGCAAAGAGGCCGTCGTTTCAGGTCCTAGGCAATAC
>JBAPNE010000144.1:0-13967 GCA_049278975.1 Candidatus Kryptoniota bacterium | reverse complement strand
CGTCAATCTCTTGGAACGCATTACCGGAGTTCAGAAAAATCATTGCAAGAAAAATAGACTTTAGAAATTAATCGCCACTTTCATTTCGGTTTGATAACCGAGCCCCTGGGGAAGTGGAGACATTCCTATGCTGGTTTGAATTGACTTGTTGTGACCGTGCGCCCAAATCGCCGCCTCAATTGCCGAGAGAAAGTGGTTCGCTATAACCACACCGAGGGCAGTACCGGCAACTCCGTAAAAATTGTTTGCGTCACCGCGCTGTTGCATGTAATAATAGTCCACTTGCGTTTCAACGTCGTCTTTAAGTTGATCGTAAGTAATGTTTACATTGTCTGTCGCTGCATTTGGATTCCACCCTTGCCTGAACTGCGGATATTTTCCAATGATTTCATAATAGTCTTGCGTCCCGTGTGCCGCAAGATTGTGAGAGAAAAACTGCCCAGAAGAAGTTTGGCCGAGAATAGATTCAACCTCGTTGAGTTTTTCAAAGTCCACTTTCTGCCATGGTGCGGTCCCGGTATTTACATCAAATATTTCGTTAACTAAGTTTTTAGTTGCGCTGTTGGCACCTGGATCCCATCCGTTGAAATTGAGCTGGATCCACTGAGCATAACGGAGAACACTAAAGTTAGCATCTGCGTAATTTTGGAAAAAGATCGTTTGATTATTCCCTTTGTTCGTCCAGATAACGTTAACGGCAATTGCTGCTACCTCGAGAGCAAGAAATCCCGCGGCCTTAATATAATTTCCTGTACCACCATTATAAAACTGGCCTGCACCGGGAACAATCAGTGAAAATAATCCTGCCTTTAGTGAGGACCGAGTCTCAAACATTTCAAGTGAATCTTTGTGCGATAGCGTGTCCGGCTGTGTCGAAAAAAGATCCTGCGATAAAATTCCCGTGAGTCTATTTGTTGATTGGTTTGTCTTCATTGGTCGCATAAAAAGTAGGTCGTTGTCGCTGAGAAGTTGGGTCACGGGTTCAGAATAGAACAAACCAGACGCTGAACCAAGGTCAGCACCACAATTTTTGTTGCCTTCAGACAGGCTCAACAACTTCGTCTGTGCGCCTGCCGCTGAAACTAAAAGTAAAACTGTTATTACGATCTTATCCATGACTGTCTCCCGAAATCTATGATATCAAACGAGAATGTCAAGCCAAAATAAAATCTCCATTCTTGTCCGTAGGTAACGCTGGTTTGGAAGTCGCTCACTTGAGTCGTGAATTTATCCAGGCCGTAACACGCATCGAAGAAAATTGCAGTCGGAAAACTGTAGAATGAGAAGCCGCTCATTCGCAGCTCAGAGCCAACATCCCTCTTGAACTTTGCCCCGATTATGCCGTCCAAAGGATAATCCCACACATCCCCGACATCTCCAAAACCGGACAGATAAACATCACTCAAATAAAATTGCAACAATTGTTTGTCAACGTCTCTGAAGAGCGGGTATCTATATGTCAAATTTAAAATTAGCATTTTATTGCCGCCGAGGGAGTAGAACGGGTAACCGCGCATTCCCACCAATCCTCCGGCATAAAAATCAAAGAAGCTGTTTATTTCTTTTCCCCAGGTATAACCGATATGCAACTTCGCAGCAAAAGCATCATCATCCCTCAACACAGGAAATGCGAAGTAATCGAGTAATTCTCCTTGTAGAAAATCATAATTTACATAAACCGGAATGATAAGACTCGTCCCTTGTTCGAATTCCCCGTTGTTCAGTTTGTCAAGCGCATACGACAATTTAGCCATCGTTCGTAAACCTAACGGATTAATCCACGAATTTCTCGACGGCGATATTCCATCGAAGTCGAGCTGCGCAAAAAAAGCTCTACCGATAAAATAGGTGTACCCGAATGAAGAAAAGGGTTGCAGCGATGTAGGGTCAGGGTCAGTAAATCCAGAGATCGTAGATGAATAACTGTCGAAAGTAAACCCGACCGACAAATTCAGTGCAGATAAAATGAGCGGTCCACCAAAAGCGGCGTCAACTTCAACAAGATCATAGTTCACCGGAACGTTAATCGTGTCACGACCGAGGCCGATATTGGTGCTTGTCTGTCGCGACAAATTGTAGGCAGATAAAGTGAACTGCGGATAAATTCCTAATGATGAAAGCCCGGGAATTTTGTCGTTGTAATCAAATTGAAAGAAGATGTCTCGCTCAAGAAGTTTGTTTAAAGTAACTCCGCCGAAAATGTCGTACTTCCCGATCACATCCGAAGAAGAAAAATAAGCGCCTGCCTTCAGCTCATCAAAAGCGCTCGCGTGTGGATTATAATTGTCGAATAAAAGCACGGGATAAAACGACATGCTGGTAGTAGTATTTCTGTACGGCTCCGATTTGTAGTGCGGAATTTCATAGTCGCTGACAAGTGTCATGCTGGCTTCGCCTACGGAATCTCCGGGTGCTGAAGCGTCTGTCGAAATAGAAAGAAGTGGGGCGGGCTCAATGTCAACTTTATATTCAGGAGGATCCGAAATCGATTTCGCATTATCGATACTTGCAATTTTGTATCCATTCCATTGGTATGACGAATACACGAGATCGCCTTTCCTTGCCGGAGATCCCGTTTGCGTGAAAATTGCCGGCATGAATGCGCCTCCGAGAACGTTAGTCAATGCCCCGGTTGTACCATCATAAAGATTCTGTTTATAAATGTTGAATATTCCTGAACGGTCGGACGAATAAACTATGCTGCTGTCGTTGTCGGTAAAGCAAGCATCGCGCGAATCTTCACCTGTCGGCGTAACGAACTTCGCGGAGCTATCGGCAAAGCTGTACATGCCGATTTGTCTCGATGAATCTATTGAATAGTCGAATACGATCTTCGAGCCGTCGGCCGACCAGCGCGTCGAATAAATCTGCTCACCGTTTTTATAGCTCGTCAACTTTATAATGTTGGAAAATTTGTTGTTCACAAGATCGATGTCGGCACAATATAAATTCAGTGTCCCATCGCTGCCGGCTACGAAAGAGATCCTTTTGCTATCATGTGAAAGTGAAGGATATTCAGCACGCAATCCATCTGTGAGCCTCGTTTCATCACCGGTCTTCAAGTTGTATGAATACAAATCATAACGGTCATCCCAATGAGCATTGTAACGAGTCAACTTTGAATAGACTAGATATTTCCCGTCGTTAGACCATGATAGCTCGCTCGCTACATGATCGGTCAGATCCTTTTCAGAACTGTCGGCAAAATCATAGACATAGATCGATGAAGTACCGAAATAATCATTATCTTTGTTGGAGCAGTATGCGATTTTATTTCCTTCCGGAGAAAAGACTGGAAAGAAATTTGCAAAACCGACATCGCGGATTATCTTTCCTTGTTGCAAGGTCGCTTTTATTTTTTCGGTCTTGGCGTCGTAATCATTTTGCAAAAATGCTTTCCACTCATCATAAACTTCGTTGCCTGACTTGCCCAGCACTTTCTCGAATGCATGATCGACCGATACGGAGCTAACGGAACTCATCGCGTCAGACAATTTCTTCAATACGTCGGGTCCGTATTTTCCTGCGAGATAATGGACGAGAGCAAAACCTGAGTTGTACGTCGATTCATCGCCAAGGCTTGTCTTCCCGAACCCGCCCATTTCCTCAAGCGTCAGCATTTTATGGCTCAGCACATACATCCTCAAAATCATGTCCCGATGCGTGTCCCATGTGTCATGTTGGAAATTCAAATGAGGGACATTATACTGAGCGACCCCTTCGGAAAACCATGCTGGAACCACTATGCCGCTTATAGGATAGCTCACCACAACATTCGGATAACCGTAAAGAATATCGGGTCTGCGCTCCGATTCATAACCAAGCCATTGGAGATAAATGGCAGGAATTTGCCGACTGAATTTCATCGCCGTTTGCATTTCGACATCGTGAGTGAATTCGTGGGTAACGACATTTCGCAGCCAATTGTGTGTACCACGAAGTGCGAAATCTAAACTTGATGCCCAGATATAGATTTTATTATCAAAGAAATATGTCTCACCATTAGAATAATCATCATTGTCCCAAAGAACGAAAGAAACTTTTTGAGTCGGCTCATGATGGTACAGCGAAGTTACCGGCCCGTACATCTCTTCGGCAATTTTTGCGACCATTTGCGCCGTGCGCTCTTCGCCTTCGTGGTAATCCACATAGAAATGTTTTGTCTCGATCGTACGCCATGTCAATTCCGGATGAATGAAATCATCCTGCGCAAAAATGAGAGAGGAAGAAAGGAGTAAAATTACAAAGGCACAAAAACGTAAACGGAGAAAGAAAAAATGGCAACCGAACCGATCGCTTCGGAGAGAAGATACATTCATTTAACAACTGCGATCTTGATTATGACGACATCCTGTTCTTTTGAAGAGACCGCTTCAACTCTTGCGAAATAAACTCCACTTTGTACTCCGCTTACGTTCCAATCAACTTCATTTGCAATTCCGCCTGTCCCATTTATTGTCGGAATATCAGTTACTTTGTTGCCGGCAAAGCTGAAAATGCTTATGGACACTTGTGCATCGTGGTTCAAATAAAAATGAATCTTTGTCGTTCCGTTTATAACCGGATTAGGCCAATTATAAACCTTCGACTTCGGCATCAAAGTTAGCGTATCAGCCGGCAGCTGGACAATACGCGAAGGTAGCGGTCCGGTAATCGAGTTCATGTGATAATTGTCGTGAAGCAAATTTCCCCATAAAGTCGAATTCGCCGAATAATTCCCTTTGCCTGTGCCCTCAGCAAAAGTCCAGCTGTATAAAAATCCATCTAGACCGATTGCGTCAAGATACAAATTCCCGCTCTGAGAGTCGTATGCGAGTGCCGGACTCCCGGCAAGTCCACCGCCGATACTCAGGGGGAAACCGAGAACAACCTGTCCGGTCACACCGTTAAAAGCATAAAGTGTACCACCTTTTGTTCCGAAAATTACGTCAGCAGTATCGCCGTTCAAAGCGGCAACCACGATGGAACCCACGATCTTGTTT
Organism: Candidatus Kryptoniota bacterium; assembly: GCA_049278975.1. Classification (GTDB taxonomy): domain Bacteria; phylum Bacteroidota; class Ignavibacteria; order Kryptoniales; family JAKASW01; genus JAKASW01. The sequence continues at coordinate 8,985 of JBAPNE010000144.1, read as the reverse complement.
GCATCAGAAGATAGAACTTCGCTTCCGACAGTTGAAATCGGGAAATGGTTCAACACTGCACCGGTGTGTGAGACTGCATAAATTTTAGTTTGAGTCGCAAAGATTACGTCGCGGTTTCCATCGCCATCCAGATCTGCGATGACAGGACCGGAAGTAATCGTGTCGCTAGGAAAAGTAGAAAATATTTTCCACGGAGAACCCCCTGTGCTATCGAGATAGACCGACTGTGAAGTCAATTCAACAACCTCCGGTTGTGTGGCAGAAGACAAGCTCGCGTACGATATTGAAACCACAGGTAACACGCTTCCAGGCAATGGGCTGAAAACCGGCATACTCGATGGAGACTGAAAAAGGTTGTCCAAATTTATAGAATGAATTCCATATCCCGGAATATTCAAATAAAAATTATTGGTGTCTGCAGCGGCAAATTGCGGAAGGATTGCGGAAGCGGCGCTAGCCACTTCCGATGCAGCGTTAGACTGCGCAGGGAGAGGTATCGAAGAAGCAATATACTTCCCTGATGAAGTGAAGATAGAAAATGCGCCAGAAAGGTTTGGAAACATAATCACTTTACCTCCCATTGAGAGCAGTGGTGCAGCAGCCGGCGGAAAAAGCGAGAGTGCCTTTACTGTAAATATTGTGTCTGCTGTACCATCATGGTTATTGTCTTGATCAACAAGCCCGTAAAATACCGAATCGTCCATGGCGTATAACGTATCGTTCACATTTGCAGACGAAACTACAGGTTGAAATTTGCCGCCAACTTTCGAGAAAAATCCTGTCGAGTCAAACCCCGCCGAGGTCCCATCCATGTTGAATGCGTACAACGAGTCTCCATTGTTTGCTATCACTTGCAATTTCCCATCGGCACTTATGTGCCCAAATGCTGGAGATGAGTTGACAGTCACGCCATAAATATTTTTCGGAAAGCCGACCGTGACTTGGAAATTTGCTGCAATGGAATCTGCTGCTATATCAAAAGTCATTAGGCTGTCATGGTTACTGAATTTTGTAATGTAAATATTCGAGTTGGCGCCGCTGTAACTATCAGAATTCGGTAAAGTCGTCGGACTGAACTGATTTCCTCCGACATTTTGTGTTTGTGAACGATCAGGATTGCCGCTGTACCAGAAATCATACGGAGAACCGTCATAATAATATGATCCGAAAACTGACTGGATGAAATTTCCGATTTCATTTGCGCCAATTGCTTCCATTAGCGCGACTCCGCGATGATCGGGATTTGCATTTATGGTATTTGTCGCGATGTTTTGATCGATCACACTCTGATCAATGTGCCAGATCAAAATCCCGCCGAAATAAGTTGTATCCTGAGGAAGCGCCCAGTCGTACTCGTCGGCATCGGTGACGACTCCATTTATTTCCTTGATTTGTTGACCATCAAAGTAAGCGGTATCGCTTATGAAATTCATTCTTGTTGTGTCGAAGCTACCGTTGTAAAAGCTCGTGATGATTTCGCCGTCATGGTGTGCATCACCTTCGCGATTCTCCAGAAGGAAATATTCCGTCGCGTTAATCGGAACTTTGAGCACAGAATATTTCCCGGTTTCGTTTGCGTAAAGCTGGTATTTCGTAAGTGCCGATGGAGAAACCTTCACTGGAGTTACCCAGCCTAAATACATTTTTTCCCATGCAGAAGGCTCAGGCGGGAAAATTCCGCCGTATGCAAAAATTGCCTGACCGTCCATCAAGCCGAATCTGCCGATTCCCGTAACACCTGTTTGTGTGTCGAACAAATCCGGCAAGCCTAAGAAACTTCCGAAGCTCGCCGCGAGAAGCCCGTTTGTCCCCAGCGTAAGACTAACTATTGGGTATGTTTCACTCTCGGGCATGATTATGGAATTTTGAATCAGGAAATTACCGTTGTCAACAAGTTCTCCGCTGTGGTTCACGCCTGACATGTTTTCCAAACTCAAACTGTCAAGATAAATCGACGGAATATTGTAAGGCAGCGGGTCATAACCAAGCTCTGTTGTAAAATCTATGTCGCGGCCGGAGCCTGCATGAAATATCACGAAGCATTGATATTGGTCGAATGGAAATGTCCCGCCATACAAAGAGTCTGCAGTATGCCATGAATCTTGAAAAAGCAGTCCTAAATTATTACCGCCGCCGGTTTTCGGAGGAGAGTAATATTTCATCTGGTGCGGCAGAGTTACCACGGAATCGAGCACCGTGTAATTTATGTCTGAATTCCCGCCTGAAACTTTTCTGATATAATTCTTTAAGAAGAGGAGGTGGTTTTCGAAATACGTTTTATCATGCGGCGGCGCATCAAGACCTGATCCTTGGCTCATCAAGAGATGCCCGTTGCCGCTTATCAGACTGTCAGTCTCGGTCTGGAACTGCACCATGACGGCAAGGACATTCACCGTTCCAGCAACGAATACTATCGGCGAAGTATTGTGCTTTAGGGTTAACGAATGGTCTAATCGCTGTGCCATGGATATTCTCAAAGGCATAAACAGAAGCAAAAAACCAGTGACCCCGATTGTTGTCGGGGCCAAGAATTTAGAAATCAGGTTGTCCGCCCAAATTTAGAACCAGTGAGAATCGCATTTGATTTGATAGGGGATTGTTCGGATCGAATGTCGATATATAACTGAAGTCGAAACCATAAATATCATATCGAATACCTGCACCGAAAGTCATGAAGTTCCGCCGGCCGAAATTCGGGTTCTCTTTGAAATAACCCCAGCGAAGCGCGATCAGTCTTGGATTTCCGTACCAGTATTCGGCTCCTAAGCTCAAGATGATTTCCTTCAAACCGCTGCCGTCGTTCCATGTCGTGATCAATGACTTAGGAAGTGGATCAACGGTTCGAAACTCTGGAGTCACATTCACAGTCGTATCACCAGTCGTAGGATCAATACTAGTACCAGTTGTATCGCCGCCTCCCGTCCTAACGCGAACCATGGTTCTGCTCAAATCAAGAACAAAATACAAATTGTTGTAATCGCTTTTTACCACATGCGCTGCAATGCCCACTCTGAGATTTGTCGGAAGAGGATCTGCTTGCGCTTGGTCGATATAGTAAAGGTTCGGACCTAAGTTCGTCAAAGTAATACCTAAGCTAAGTCTATTATCAAAATTTCCTATCAACGGAAGATCAAGTTTTTGCGGACGATAAAGCAATCCCAAATCAAAGCTGACATCCGACGCTACACCGCTTCCTTGTTCCTGTTCGGCACCAAATGGCGCAAGATCGCTTCTTATATAACGGAAGTTAGCTCCCAAGCCGAGCCCGTCGGAAATTTGAGTGCCATAACCAAGTGTCAACGCAATTTCGTAAGCGTGCCATGTACTGATAGGATCGGGGCTATTTGAGCCTGTTTCGGTAAATTGACCGAGATTAAAATAAGTTACACTCGCTGCGATATTGCCTGCCCAATCTTCCATGTAGTGATTGTAGCTGAAAAAGTTATAATTCAAATCGGAGCTGAACTCCGGCAGCCATGGTGCCTCTGTAAGAGCTATATTATCTCCTTTCAGAAAGGCGAGCCCTGCCACGTTCCAGAAAATAGCTGAGGCATCGTCCGCCAAGCCTGTCCCAGTTTCTCCCATTCCTCCCGCACGTGCGTCCGGAGCAATCAGAAGAAACGGAACAGAGGTCTCACCTTGGGCAAATGCGCCAGAGCTTAGCATCAGCACCGAAACCGCCGCGACCGTCGATAAAATTATTGCTTTCATAAACCACACTCCTCGTTTAAGGATTAATTATAAAACGTTAATTCGAAAATTTCTACGTGCTTCATCGTAAGACTGCCATTTTTCCGAGTGCCTCGCTTGTCTGTGACCCGTCAACTGTAGAAGCAACTACCTTGTAAAGATACACGCCGTTAGCGAGTCTATTGCCGTCATTGTCAAGGCCATCCCAGGGAATTTTTACGAATGTATCGTTACCTGTTATCATTCCGGGATACTCGATCGTCTTAATCAATCTGCCGCTTAATGTAAAAATTTTTATCTTGACGTTGATGGGTTCTCCAACGCCGCCGTTTCTCTGAAACGTAAATGCCGTGCTGCCGCTGAAAGGATCGGGATAATTGTAAACATTTGTGATGGACAACTGTGCCGATGATTCTATGTCAAATGTAGCGCTCGTATCCCCTTCATTATTGAAAACATCAAATGCGCTTACTGTAACGGAATGTTCACCAGGCGCAAGCGATAGCGTCACCGGATATTTTATTGTTCCATCTTGATATGAATCTACATTTCCGGCGTAGAACGGCGCGAGATTAACCGACTGCTGTCCATCAAATGTCGCTTGCAAAGTATGCCCCACAGCCGCGTCGGACAGGTTAATCCCATTTATAGAATGCAAGTTGACAAATAATGTCGGATTCTGTGAAACGACATCTCCAGTCTTGTAATTTGTAGAATCAAAATAAATAGTTATCAGGGGACCAACATGGTTGTTTACCGCAGTCGTGTCCGTTCCTCCGACGATTACATTCGTTGTGTAGCCAGAGCCATCTGCGCCGTTACCTTGAAAATACAATTCTATTTTTCCATTTGAGTTGCTGTATGAAATATCGGTCGGCATAACCGCAGTGGCTTCAAATTTCCCGTTGTTAATAGAAACCTGGCCGCTGAAAAGTTGAGAGCCCTCGAAGGTGTAAGAAGTACCTGGATAGTTCGGGTCGGGCACTTGTTTTTGTGAATCATAAATGGTAAGTAAAGCCGTGCTTGACAGGCCGCCCCATGGAACCTCATTCCCATTCGCATCAGGCTGATAAATTGTTCCTTTAATATCTAACTTGCTAAGAGCGCGGATTGAGTCGGGCTGCGTCTGTGCGAGCGAATTCCCGTTCAGGCTATCGAGGCTGGCTAAATACTTTGGCATTCCAAAACGAACCGTCGGGTCTCCAATATATTGATACTTAAGGTCGTTATAGTCACTACCCCCGTAGTACACCTGCTTTGTCCGAAAGAATGCATCGCCGACTCGCGTAGGATTACGCTGCTCGTCTCTGACAAATAATTGCTGAAGAAAATATTGATTCAAGTCAAGATTGTTTGTGTTATAGACAACTCTTGCCGAGCTCACGATTCCTATCGCACCTCCCTGCGGCGATAAAGTCAGAAGCTCAGCGCCGCTCTGTTCCTGTGGATTATCATCTCGTCCAAAGTCGCAGGTGGCACCAATAAACAAGCTCAATTTCGTGAAATTAATAAGCTCGGGAACCGTTACGTCGTTTTCGAACACATGTGTAAATGACCAGACATCTGGTGCACCATGGCCTACAAAATTAACAACGAGCGTACCATCATTAATTTGATTCACCATGTCTGCCGCTGCTTCCGGCTTCCGAATACCTTCTGTGGAGACGACCGTCGGATAAAGTCCAAGATATATTTTGCGCTCGTCAAATTCTTGAGGAACGTAATTTTTCGCTAAGGGCTCCACATCTCCTTCAAACTCAGGGTCAGGATTGCCGCTTCCGTCATAACCATCGGCAACAAACGTGCCAATATTTCTCCAATTCCCATAATCCGGCTTTGATTCATATTGCATAATCTTGCTTACAACGGCAGTTGCATCACCCGTGTTTCTGACGGGAAGTCTCCCTATCGACATCGAAATCGGCGACGCCAGAGATGTTATAGTGGCATCGAGCTCAACAAAATAGTCATCGGTGGTATAGCTGTCTATTTGGTCAAGTGACTCGTCACTTTCGTAAGGTGGAACATACTCCGGAATACTACCCAACTTATTCTTGTAATCATAGGTTCCTGCACCGAACAGAATGACATAGGACGGAGTTATCTGGTAGTTTGTATAAGCATATTTCAGAAAATCACGAATAGCGGTCGGATCAGGAATTCCACATCCAAATTCATTGTACATGGCAGTAGTCGGAACTACCATCGTCGTTAGCCCGTCGAAACTCTGCTTGAAAGCTGCCAGCGAGTCCGTCTGCGAGATAAAATCAGGAGGGGTAATGATAATCAAATTCGCGCCAGCAGTTTGTCCATGAATATCTGAATTTTGCACCGCAGAAATACTGTCTATAGAACGATAGCCGTTTTCTCCAACCGCGTAAAATTGTTTCGAGCTGCCGGCAAATGTTTGAATTCCGAATGAGGCAGTATTATTATTTATCGAATCGGGCTGTACCATGTTAACATTCAAAGTATCGCTCACATCAAAAACTTTGACATTATCGCTTGAAAATCCCTGAATTGAATAATAAACAGCGGCGTTAGTATCGGGCGCATAAAAGTTCAGAGTATCACCTGAGGCCTGAAATTTTCTCTTGTAAAGTATTTCATACCAATAGACATAACCCTGAGCGCTCGAAGAAGCAGAACTATAGGCGATCTTCAAGATACTTATATCACCCTGCAAATTCCCTGTTCCAAAGAATGTAAGTACTGGTAGTGGATCAGCATAATCATACTCAATATCGGTGTAATCTCCGCTGCTGATTATGGGTGCTTTGACATACCCAAGTTCGGTTCCAGTCGCATTCTCGTATATTGTGTAGAAATTTGTGGCGGTGCTCCTCGCTATCAGACTTACATTATATCTGATTTCCTGCGTCGGATCCAATCCGTTCAATTTGTTGCTGTAAAGCACCGTGGAATAATCGCCAGATGGGCTCGGTGGTGTAAGCTGTGTGCCATACCAATCCTTTCCTGAGCCAATAAGGTTGTGAGTCTCATCATCTTCAGCAATTCCACTCGTGAAATTTTGCGGCACATAATAAGACGACGCGTGATAGCTTGGAACGCTCTGCATCCTTTTCCCCGTCTGTCCGCCGTAAGTCATGAAATAGAAATTCGATTCCGTATAATGGTTCAAGTAATGCGAATATGTTTTCGAAGATGGATTGTACGACCATTCGCGCGGAGACTTACCGTAGAACAATATGTAGTCTCCCGATTCAAACTTATCAGTCCCGTCAGTATTCCCATTATAAACATAAATCGCGTTTTCGGTGAGATCGCTCGGCCTCGACGCGTTCGGATCTTCCGGAAGCTCCCTCCCGCCGTTATTGAAAATCCTTATCGTGCTTAGCTGGATATTGTCAACCGGCACGTTATCATTCTTAAGTGCCTGATATGTCAATTTGTAAATTCCGCTGTGTGAAATGGAAAGTTTGTACCATGTTCCACTTGCTAATAGGCTTGAAGCTAAGGTCTTCCGCAAGTGTGAAGGCGGAACGGTCACCGCGTTTTGCACTTGAGAATAATTCACTAATGATTGCGACAAAAGCTTGTCGATCGTCATATTTTGTGTCGATACACCACCGCCTGCAGAGGCAACTTGGATGATAATTTTCTTTAACATCTGGTATTTGCCGGAAAGGCTGTCATACGAAAACGGATATATCCTTATCCGTACCACAATATGTTTACGCTGCTCAAATGGTGTATTATAAGAGACAAATTGAGAAATTGCCTGCGGCTTTGGCGCCGCAAATGTTCGTTGTCCACGAACCGGCGGCAGCATAGATATCGTTTCGTAATCAGCTTGCACAACATGGACCTGAATCTGCTTCGAAAACACTCCGACCATCACCGGTATGAATTGCCTGACGAAGCTTCCATTGCCGGTGTTTTCAGTAAACGCATCTTTAAAAAGAAGGTTCAGATGTGAAGCCTGCCCAATCTTCATTGTGTCGGCGCCAAGAGAGTCAGGTATTACCTGTATCGTGGTGGAGTTTGCGCCTTGCGACAAGATGCTTATTTCTTGTCCCGCATTCGGGGTCTTGCTTTGCGGTAACGCGGACGAAAATATTCCCAATAGAATGACCATTCCCAAAAAGAATGTCCAAGGACGCCCACTAAAAACCAGCTTGGCCACTCTTAGTCCCTTTCGTCGTTCGATTTCAATATTTTTTATTTTCGTTTCTCCATAACAAAAAAGCCGAATGCTGTGCAGACCCTTAGCACCATCATTCGGCAAAAAAGTTCATCAAAGGTCTATGACAGCACAAATTTTAAGCCTTTAACGAACTTTCTTTAAACTCTTCCTTTTCTTGGTTCTCACAATATAGCGGTAAACAAAAGGTTAGTCAAGGAAATTCATTGCACCAAAACAGATTTACGTTCTTAGCTTCCTGAATACAGCGTCCCCAAGGGGATTTGAACCCCTGTTACCGCCGTGAAAGGGCGATGTCCTAGGCCACTAGACGATGGGGACAAAAAACTCATGGCTAACATTTCATAGCCGAAAGCTCACAGTTATGAAATATCGGGAATGACTTTCTTAGATTATGAATTTAAAATCCATGCAAGGATTTTACAAGGTGAAAAAGCAGGCGTTGACCAAAAATGTAAGCGGCCGGACTAAAGCTACTTCTTAAGATATTTGTCAAGAAAGGCATAAATGCTTTTCCATGCGAGCTTCGTCTGCGATTCATTGTACCCCGATGCATTGTTCGGATTCATGAAAGCGTGGTTGACATCGGGATAAATGTGAAATTCAATTTTTTTGCCGTCGGTTTTCATTTCCTCAGCAAATGCCTTTCCCATTGCCGGAGTATATGCCTTATCCAATTCCGCAAAGTTGCAAAGAACTGGAGAACTAATTCGGACGACATCCGCTCTTGTCGTGTCCACTTTCCCATAATCGATAACACAGGCTGCTAACTTTGGCAAGTTAACAGCAGCGATAAATGAGTACGAGCCTCCCATACACCAACCGATGACGCCAATCTTTGAAGAGTTAACCTCAGGCATACTCGTCAAGTAATCAAAGGCAGCTCTCAAATCTGTTATAGACCTATCATGGGACACCGACATCATTAATTTATAAGCCTCTTGAGGATTAGCTGTAAGTCCGCCGCGATACAAATCAATCGCAAGTGCGACATATCCCCTTTCGGCTAAATCTCTCGCGTCTTGTTTTATCCAGTCGGTCAACCCCCACCATTCGTGAATCACGATCAGTGCCGGATGTTTTCCTCCGCTTGCCGGCTCCGCAAGATACGCCGAAACAGAATCGTTGCC
>JBAPNE010000143.1:0-4113 GCA_049278975.1 Candidatus Kryptoniota bacterium | reverse complement strand
GTGAAATACTCCGATGGCGGTCCCGACGTTAGATAAGGGTTAGAAGCCGGCTGGCTCGTAATTTTTATTGTAAAATTCATTCCGATCGCTTCCGGACCACCCTGTGCAATAGTAGCAACTAAATTGTTCTGGCTGTTGAATGTCCATCCGGATTCCGCGTTGATTGAATCAACATTGGGTGTTGCATTATAAAAAGTCAAATACATCCCAGCGAAAACAGTAGTGGACCAAGTCACGCTGGGATTACCTGTAGAGTCAAGAGGAATCGTATTACTGAATATAGTCGAGTCGTTGGTAACATCCTTGACGGTGTAAGACACGGTATGCTGTGCCAGGTTATTATCCGGCTGGCTGACGAAATTCATTTGGAATTTGTTTCCCTTGGGAATTGCAGCTGGATCCACAATTGCCACTTGAACTTTTCCTGTTGTTGGGGAGCCTGCTGTCTGTTTGACGTACCCATTTGCATCCGCATCCGTATGACCAGGGATATAATTAGTTGCCAGAGGATTCGGTGTTACTATTGCGGTATTAACACTCTCTCCGGTCAGCTGATCAAATTGGTCATAGGTAAACGAGAACGGAGAAAACGAAGGTTCTATGGGTACCAAGTGCCTGTCCACGCCGCCAGTGACAAAGCTATATCCATGATCATTCAAAATCGTATCCATCCCTGAAAAGTATCCCCTGTCGTATGATAGCACAGCATAGTAATATGTCACGCCATTTATTACGTTAGTGTCGGCAAATGTATATCGCAGGCCGCTGTCATTGCCATAGTAGAATTCGATTCCCGTATTGTACTGCGGCCCGAGTTCCGAACCGGACGCGACCGGACTACTCCCCTCTATGCCATCCTGAAGATCAAATTGCGCGATCGGTTTGTAATAGGTCCAATCACCCAGGTTGTTTGTTATCGTTTGTGCGTCTGTCATCTGTGGATTAGTTCCTCTTATGACCATGTAACCTTCGAAGTTATGCCCATAGACGGGGCTGACGGATCCTTCAGCGCGGTTGTCCCAATAGACGGTGATCTTGTGATCGCCCGCCACAGCGTGAACAATTGGTTGCAAAGGAGGCGTGGTGAACTCGTAGTTATAATTATAAATATTCTGAGCACTGATTGCACTTGCATAAACGGAGATTTGATCAGGACCAAATAGCCATGCTGTCGAGAATCGTTCAGTCTGAAGAGGACCGAGATCAAAAGGCCCGGATGCAAATATCCAAAGAAGATTTGCGTTTCCGATTGGGTTGGAAAAATAGCCCGGCCGAATTTGCGCCCACATTTCATTCTCGTTGCTCGGCGTGACAGAACCATAAGCAGGGGAAGCAAATGAGGTAAGTCCGATCTGATCAGATTCATCCTTATCAAGCCTTCCGAAATGAGGTTCTCCCTGATCTGGCCTTACATTCCCTTCGCTGCCATCAGGGTCGGGCCGTATGTAGCCGGGAGAACCGGGGCCTATCCCGTCCGAACCGACATCATCATATCGTGGGTCCCAGTTCCCGTTTTCGTCACCAGGCCACCAGAGCTTTACCTGCATGCAGGCCAATTGATCCAAACTTGTCAAATGGAAATAGTTCATAAACAACGTAGTGTCGTGGGTAGCAACAAAGGCGGCTCTCACACCGCCAGCTGGTACAGGCGGCACGCCATATAGTTGCTGCAACTTAGCAGCGTACGGACAACTGGCCTCGTAGATTGGTCCCTGATACTGCGGATAAGTTGGCCACGTTGCTGCTGGGTCACTTTGTGACTCATCTATCATACCATCGTGATCGTTGTCTATCCCATCGTCGGATATTCCCGGGCTTTGGAGAAATTTCCATGCCATATAACCTGGCAAAACGCTCTGGTATTGTGTCCAAACGTCCTGGTTATTATAAGCGTGAGTAATAACCATATTCTGAAGTGTGTCATAACCATCTACATCATTCACAGCACCCACGCCACCTGGATTTACATCTGCGTACGCGCCAAAAAGAATCGGGTTGTTGCTTAAGAAACGAGTGTAAGTCGTCGGCGAAGTATTGGTAATTGTGGAGTGAACAAACACTTCATTTTGTGCAAGCGGATTGGCCCATTCAAACAAGCGTTGTTCCAATTGTAGGCCGAGACCTGCCTTCGTAGTATCCGAAGGAAAAGGATAGAACGGATACTTGTTGTTCCAATAGTCGTCATCCACGTAAAGGCCCTCATCATCGGCATTATCGTTGTTGGAGTACGGGGACGCCTTTCCGAAGTAGCCGTCCCACAAGCCGTTCCATGATGCATCCAACCCAGGCCACGTCGGAGGCCACGTCGATGGATCAGAATAGTGGGCAATCTCTGCAGTGGAATCGACCGAGCCATCGGGGTTGACCAGATGGCGTTGTTCATTGTCATAACCCGGCTTCGGCTCCCACCAATAGTAGTGCCCATCCGGTGCGATGTTCGGACTCTCACTATAATCCTCAGATACAATATTGTATGTCTTCCCGTCAGTCCCCACCACTTGACCAGCGGCAAGAATAGTCATTTCATCAAGGTGCCCGTGGAAAGTGCCTTTGGGCCAAACACCGTCATAAGGAATATCCGCTCTCCATCCAAAGATGCCCCAATTGCCATACACAGATTGGACTTGATTAGCCTGAATCAAAGTGGTCCTTTGGTTAGCTTGTTCACCACGGTTCGGGTCAATGTAGTATCCTTCTGATGTATACTGGGCTCTTGCGATCGAAGATAAGAACACAACCACATTAATTATCGTAAATACTACAGGAACTCTTTTCGTTATCATGAAAGTTAGCCTCTCTTCTTTACTCGTTGCCACGAAATTAATAATTAAGAGTGATACCCAGCTTTACTAAGCGAGGCATTGGTTGAGTCGAAGGGTCATAATCAAAATCGTAGAGCGAATTCAGGTAGTCTTCTGGAATATGCGCCGCCAACAGTTGAGGCGTAAGAATTGGGAAGTATTCGGGCAATGTCTGATCGAATACATTTTCGACTCTTAGGAACAGCTGTGCGTTCATAATACCAAAATTGAAATTTTTATATGCTTGCAAATCCATATTGAATTGCGCGAGCCTACGAGCCAGGTTTTCAAGCTGAACGTCGGTCACAAGAATGCTCGTATTAGTAGGCGTAAAAGGATTACCGGAATTGAACCGGGATATCGTGCTAATGCCCCAACTGTCTCCTGTAATGTTCAACACCCAATTCAAGACGTGTGTCTGATCCCAGGATAAAGGAACAAGAACCCTTGTCGCCTCTGTACCACTTTGCGCATCGAAAAAGGCTTCAAGCGGATCCGACCCATTTCCCTCAGCAACCTGGTATGTATAATTGATATCGGAAGACACGAGACCGGTTTGAAGTAATCTCAGCTCAACAGTGATTCCCCACACGTTTCCATAATTTGCATTGGAATATTCCGCGTATGATACTTGATCGAATGTTCGGAAAAATGTCACGCCGGATAAATTTCTAATGTCTTTGTAATAGGTGGTTGCATCCAAAGTCAATTGAGACATCAACTCTTGTTGAATACCAATTTCGTAAGCTGTGGTCTGTTCAGGATTTATGTCAGCGTTACCAATATAAGACTGCCATACTCCCGTCACTTTAAATCCGGGGTTTGCATAAACCTGCTGAAGGTCCGGCATTTGAAAGAACTCTCCGAAAGATGCATGCAGAGATCCGACATCTGATATAGGGAATGCAACTCCAAGGCGAGGACTAAGTTGCACTTTAGGGTCGACGTATCTATATGCTTCGTCGAATGGCAGGCCCAGTTTGTCCATAGGGTCGGCATAGTTTGTCGGCACGTAATATCTCGAGTTGAAGTAATCATATCTGACACCGGCATTGAGAACGAAATCCTTTACTTCAACTTTGTCCTGAACATAACCGGCCGCCTCAAGCGGCGTGTGATCATATGCATTATGGTCGAACGCCGTCAATGGATCTATATGAAGTTGAAATCCAGTCTGTGGGTTGTCATTAACCGTGAAATCCTCTTCTTTCATTTCGATGTCCCGGATGTCAAAGCCTAACTTGATTAAGTTCGTTTCATTTATCTGGCTTGTCAAATCATACTTGAGTTCCTCCGTGAAACTCTTGTTGTA
>JBAPNE010000142.1:0-17029 GCA_049278975.1 Candidatus Kryptoniota bacterium | reverse complement strand
CGAAGTCGTAACAAGGTAGCCGTACCGGAAGGTGCGGCTGGATCACCTCCTTTCTAAGGAGCCTAAATCGATTGATTTTCTCCGTGCACGACTTGTCAAATTTTTTTTGTTCTTTGATCTAATGAAGAGAGACACTGGGCCTGTAGCTCAGGTGGTTAGAGCGCACGCCTGATAAGCGTGAGGTCAGTGGTTCAACTCCACTCAGGCCCACAGTAGGTGTGCTGGTACATCGAATTGCTAAACGTATTGATGTATGAAACCATCCAGCTACGGGGCTGTAGCTCAGCTGGGAGAGCACCTGGTTTGCAACCAGGGGGTCGAGGGTTCGAATCCCTTCAGCTCCACTAAAGTAGTTTCGAAAGTAGGATTGCGAAATTTGAAATCGATAAGTTCTTTGACAATTTGGGAAGAGTAAGTGTGATCGATGTTTAGTAGCAAAACGATTTGCCTTCGGCAATTCGGAGTAGCCAACGGATTGATCGTGCTTGCTTAGTCTGGAAACATTTTTCATGGATTGATTTCTGTGTTCCATTTCGATGGATGCAGAAATGTTTAATCCGTCCCTAAATAACAATTTAGAAAGTCTGGTTACTCTAGTCTCAATTTAAGATTTTTTGGTTAAGTTGCTAAGGGTATATGGTGGATGCCTTGGCACCAGAAGTAGAAGAAGGACGCGGCTACCTGCGATAAGCCTCGGGTAGGTGGATACAACCTTTAACCCGGGGGTCTCCGAATGGGGCAACCCTGTCCTGGTAATGCGGGACAACTTCGCGCTGAATTCATAGGTGCGATAGAGTTAACGAGGGGAAGTGAAATATCTCAGTACCCTCTGGAAAAGAAAGCAAATAGCGATTTCCCTAGTAGCGACGAGCGAACGGGAAACAGTCTAAACCGTCCGATATGTTAAAGGCTGCAACCGTTGTATCGGCGGTGTTGTGAGGCGCTTGTAGACCGAATTGCAGTAGGTCGGGGAGTTCAAATCATGGCGTTAGTTGAAATGTTTGGAAGTGCATACCACAGAAGGTGAAAGTCCTGTAAACGAAAACGCGCATGACTCTCTGACAAGTGTTCTCAAGTACCACGGAATGAGTGGAAGTCTGTGGGAATCCGCGAGAACCATCTCGTAAGACTAAATACTCTCTGGTGACCGATAGTGAACAAGTACCGTGAGGGAAAGGTGAAAAGAACCCCGAGAGGGGAGTGAAATAGTACCTGAAACCATATACTTACAAACGGTCGGAGTCCCGAGCAATCGGGATGACGGCGTGCCTTTTGCTTAATGAGCCTACGAGTTGCTCGTCCGTCGCAAGGTTAAGGCCATAACTCGGCCGGAGCCGTAGCGAAAGCAAGTCTGAATAGGGCGATTCAGTGGCGGGCGGCATACGCGAAACCGGGTGATCTACCTTTGGCCAGGATGAAGTGGGGGTAAAACCTCATGGAGGTCCGAACTGATGTGGGTTGAAAACTACTCGGATGAGCTGAAGGTAGGAGTGAAAAGCTAATCGAACTCGGTGATAGCTCGTACTCCTCGAAATAGCTTTAGGGCTAGCCTTAGGTAAGAATGTTTCGGAGGTAGAGCACTGTTTGGGCTAGGGCTGTCACAACGGTACCAAACCCATGCAAACTACGAATTCCGATAACATGTTTCCTAGGAGTCAGGCGGCGGGGGATAAGCTTCGTCGCCGAGAGGGGAATAACCCAGACCATCAGCTAAGGTCCCTAAATACAAGTTAAGTGTATCAAAGGATGTTGAGTTGCTGAGACAACCAGGATGTTGGCTTAGAAGCAGCCATTCATTCAAAGAGTGCGTAATAGCTCACTGGTCAAGCGACTCGGCGCCGAAAATTCTCGGGGCTAAAACTTGTTACCGAAGCTATGGACTCACATCGCAAGATGTGATTGGTAGAGGAGCATTTCATTCGCGACCATGGTGGACATGGTGGTGCAGCAATGTATCAGAAGGCGTGGCGCGAGCCATACTGGAGTGAATGAAAGAGAAGATGTAGGCATGAGTAACGATAAGACAAGTGAAAATCTTGTCCACCGAAAGTCTAAGGTTTCCTGAGCAACGTTCATCGTCTCAGGGTTAGTCGGGTCCTAAGTCGAGGCCGAGAGGCGTAGATGATGGAAAACAGGCGAAAATTCCTGTACCCGTCTGAAATCGTTTGACTGTAAGGGGTGACGCAGGGGTGAAAGATCAGCCGTCTGTTGGCTTAGACGGTCTAAGTGCGTAGGATAGGAAGGTTGGCAAATCCGCTTTCCTGCCGCAAGGCGAGTCTGAAACACGAACGGGAGGGCTTATGCCCGCAAACTGGTCCTAATCTGACTGCCAAGAAAAACCTCGTATGGGAGATTTTAGGCGGACCGTACCGCAAACCGACACAGGTAGATGAGGAGAGTATCCTAAGGTGCTCGAGTGAGCCGTGGTTAAGGAACTCGGCAAATTAGTCTCGTAACTTCGGGAAAAGAGACTCCTGCCCTTGCGGCAGGACGCAGAGAAATGGCCCAAGCGACTGTTTATCAAAAACACAGCACTTTGCTAACACGTAAGTGGAAGTATAAGGTGTGACACCTGCCCGGTGCTGGAAGGTTAAGGAGAGAGGTTAGCCGCAAGGCGAAGCTTTGAACTGAAGCCCCAGTAAACGGCGGCCGTAACTATAACGGTCCTAAGGTAGCGAAATTCCTTGTCGGGTAAGTTCCGACCTGCACGAATGGTGTAACGATTTGGGCACTGTCTCAACCACGGGCTCGGTGAAATTGTGGTACCGGTGAAGACGCCGGTTCCCCGCATCGGGACGGAAAGACCCCGTGAAGCTTTACTATACCTTGGCATTGGATTCGAGCAAGGCATGTGTAGCATAGGTGGGAGGCTTTGAAGCCGGGGCGTTAGCTCTGGTGGAGCCACAATGTGAAATACCACCCTTGTTTTACTTGGACTCTAACCTGGAACCGTAATCCGGTTCGGGGACATTGCCAGGCGGGTAGTTTGACTGGGGCGGTCGCCTCATAAATGGTAACTGAGGCTCCCAAAGGTACCCTCAGCACGGTTGGTAATCGTGCGTCGAGTGTAAAGGCATAAGGGTGCCTAACTGCGAGACCAACAAGTCGAGCAGGTGCGAAAGCAGGGCTTAGTGATCCGACGATTCCGCGTGGAAGGGTCGTCGCTCAAAGGATAAAAGCTACTCCGGGGATAACAGGCTGATCTCCCCCAAGAGTTCACATCGACGGGGAGGTTTGGCACCTCGATGTCGGCTCATCGCATCCTGGGGCTGTAGGAGGTCCCAAGGGTTTGGCTGTTCGCCAATTAAAGCGGTACGTGAGCTGGGTTCAGAACGTCGTGAGACAGTTCGGTCCCTATCTGATGCGGGCGTAGGAGACTTGAGGGGCGTCGCTCTTAGTACGAGAGGACCGGAGTGAACGGACCCATAGTGTACCAGTTGTCGCGCCAGCGGCACGGCTGGGTAGCTATGTCCGGAAGGGATAAGCGCTGAAAGCATCTAAGCGCGAAACCCACCCCAAGATTTGGTCTCCCTTTTTAGTAGCAATACTAAAGCTAAAGACCCCTTGAAGATTACAAGGTTGATAGGCTGCAGGTGTAAGTGCAGTAATGCATTCAGCCAAGCAGTACTAATAGGTCGTGAGACTTAACCTAATCTTTTATTGAGACGCCAGATAAAAGTTGAATTATGTTTTCAGACTCCCAAATTGTCACAATTTTTTTCCGGTGACTATATCGAGGGGGAAACACCCGTTCCCATTCCGAACACGGCAGTTAAGCCCCTCAGAGCCGATGGTACTTGATGGGTAACTGTCTGGGAGAGTAGGTCGTTGCCGGGAGTTTTTTCAAAAGCCCCGTTCGTTTGAGCGGGGTTTTTCTATTTTTAAGTGATATGAGGCTGGCAGTCAAAGAATTCGATTCTTGAGAGTCAAGACTAGTTGACTTTTCTTTCTATATCTTTGCTCTCTCAATCTCTTCCGTCAGTCTTCCCCACCTGAAATACTTTTCTTCCATTTTACTCTCAAGCTCTTTGTATTCAATTGAAATGTTCTTTGCCTCTTCTCCATTCTTGTACAATTCCGGATCTGCCATCATGGTCTCGATTTCCTTTCGCCTACTCTCCATCCGTACAATTTCGTCTTCGACTTTTTTTAATTCCCTCTTCAGAGGTTGCAGCTTTTTAGAAAGTTCGTCTCTCTTCTCTGCTTCAAGGCGCCGCCGTTCTTTGCTGGAGAGAACCAAAGAATCTCCATCGATTTCTTTCTCATTATCTGGATCAACCGTTGCCACTTTTGACTTTTCTAATTCTTGTCTTTTTTTGTAGAGATAGTCGCTCACGTTGCCGGGAAAATTTCTGACCCCTCCACGACTGAACTCGGCAACTTTGTTTACCAGCGGATCAAGAAACGCTCGATCATGTGACACGATGACGTATGTTCCATCATACTCCTTCAACGCATCCTGGAGAACTTTCTTCGAGCGCATATCCAGATGGTTCGTCGGTTCATCCATAATTAGAAAATTTGCCGGCTGCAAAAGCATCTTTGCAAGCGCAAGCCTGCTCTTTTCTCCGCCAGAAAGAACGAAGACTTTCTTGAAAACATCATCGCCATGAAACAAAAATGCTCCAAGGATTGTCCGTAGCTTTGTCCGCGTTTCTCCTGTCGCAACACCGTCAACGATTCCAAGTGCATCGCTCGAAAGATCCAATTCTTCAGCCTGATGCTGTCCAAAATATGAAGCGACGACGTTGTAACCGGTTTTGATTTCGCCTGAATCAGACGGCTCTACTCCGGCTAACATCCTCACGAAAGTGGATTTGCCTGCGCCGTTTACTCCGACCACCGCAATTCTGTCTCCACGTTCGATCGTATAATTTAGATTTTTGAAAACTTGTTTCTCACCGTAACTTTTGTTGATGTCTCTCATCTCCATTACAATGCCGCCGCTCTGCCGTGCGCTTGGAAAATGGAAGTGGATTTCTTCCTCATTGTCTTCTATCTCAACAATGTCCAATTTCTCCAACTGTTTTATTCTACTCTGCACTTGTCTTGCTTTCGTTGCCTTGTACCTGAAGCGTTCTATAAACTGCTGTGTCTGCTTGATCTGCTGCTGCTGGTTCTTGAATGAATTTAACTGCTGTTCTCGCCGCACCTCCTTTTCTTTTTCATAGAAGGAATAATTCCCCGCATACTCCTGTAACTTTCTCATTCCTAATGCCCATGTCCTCTTCGTAAGATTGTCAAGAAACGCGCGGTCATGGGAAACAAGCACAATAGCCCCGTTGTACCCTGAAAGCTTTTCTTCGAGCCATTGAAGGGATTCTATATCAAGGTGGTTCGTCGGTTCATCAAGAAGAAGTACCGACGGTTCCTTAAGCAGAAGCTTCGCCATTTCGATTCGCATTTGCCAGCCGCCGCTGAACTCGTCTGTCTGACGGTTAAAGTCTTCTTTAGAGAACCCGAGTCCGACCAGCACCTGCTCAATCTTCGATTTCATTCGGAACGCGTCGAGGTCTTCCAACTTATGCTGGAGCTCGCCGTAAACTTCCAGAGTGTCCATATATTCGCTTGAAGATGGATCGAGTTCCTCCAGCCGCTTGTGCGCTTCCTCTAACTCCTGTCTGACCTGAAGAATATTTTCAAATGCGGTTTCCGTCTCATGATAGAGAGTTTTTCCCGAGGAGGTGATTCCTTCCTGTGGAAGGTAACCTGTCGTGACGTATCGTGCCATGTTGACGCTCCCGCTGTCCGACTGCACGATACCCGCTAGAACTTTAAGAAGAGTCGATTTACCAGCGCCATTAGGTCCGACCAAGCCTATGCGATCGTGCGCACTGATCGTAAAAGAAAGAGCATTGAAGACGAATCGCTCTCCGAATTGTATGGTTATGTTATTGGCGCTTAGCATTTTTTCGAAAATTTACAGACAAAATATAGACAAATGAAGAGGAATAAAGGAAGACATTTTATGCCGAAGTCGATCTGATGACTCTCATCGTATCCGAGGGTTGCTGTATTCCATCAGCCGAAGTCTGAAAATTCGTCGTACCCCTTTTCCGAAGAAATGAATTTTGACGTTTGTATTTTCCACCTGTTAAAGAGATAGTCATTTTTGCATCTACTAAAAATCCTAAAACTTTTTTGGCTTATTTCTTGATTATTTGACACATGTCTTTTATATTTAAAACTCTATGATGAAGGTTAGTATTTTGGAGGAACACATTGCCGACAATTAACCAACTGATAAGGCAGGGGAGAAGAAGACTTCTTCTGAAAGGAAAATCCCCCGCGCTTCAGGGAAACCCGCAAAAGCGAGGTGTATGCACCCGTGTGTATACCACCACACCTAAAAAGCCGAATTCGGCTCTCCGCAAAGTTGCGCGCGTTAGACTGGTACACGGAATCGAAGTAACAGCCTATATCCCGGGCGAGGGACACAACCTTCAAGAACACTCCATCGTTTTGATCAGAGGCGGTCGTGTAAAGGATCTCCCCGGCGTGCGTTACCACATCATCAGAGGCACGCTCGATACTGCCGGTGTCGCAGATAGAAAGCAAGGCAGATCGAAGTACGGTGCCAAGAAGCCTAAAGCTTCGGAATAAAAATAATAAAAAGAGTTTACAATGAGGAAAAAGCGCTCTGAAAGGCGCCAGGTTATACCTGACCCGAAATATAATGATGTGTTCATGGCAAAATTTGTGAACAACGTCATGAGCTCCGGCAAGAAACATCTCGCACGGCGAATTTTATATGATGCGTTGGATATTGTCGAGCAACGCACAAAAAATAATCCGCTTGATGTGTTCAGAAAAGCTTTGAACAACGTTCAGCCGATTATTGAAGTTCGCGCGCGAAGAGTTGGTGGAGCGACCTATCAAGTACCGAGCGAGGTTCGGCCAGAGAGAAGTCTAGCTCTCGGAGTACGTTGGCTGATCAAGTACGCGCGTGAGCGCAAAGACAAATCTATGTCGCTCAAGTTGGCGGCTGAGATTATCGCTGCTTCGAATGGCGATGGCAATGCAATTAAAAAGCGTGAAGATACGCATAAGATGGCTGAAGCAAATAAAGCTTTTGCTCATTACAGATGGTAAATTCAGTTAATGTTGGAAAGTTGAATATATATTTATGACCCGCGAGTACCCGTTAGAACGAACACGCAACATCGGTATCATGGCACATATAGATGCCGGTAAGACAACTACGACCGAACGAATACTTTTCTATACAGGCAAAACACACCGTCTTGGCGAAGTCCACGATGGCGCAGCAACGATGGATTTTATGGATCAAGAGAAGGAGCGCGGCATCACCATTACTTCTGCCGCGACGACATGTTTCTGGAGAGACCATCGGATTAATATTATCGACACTCCCGGTCACGTAGATTTTACCATAGAAGTTGAGCGTTCTCTTCGAGTGCTTGATGGTGCAATTGCACTTTTCTGTGCAGTTGGCGGAGTCGAGCCGCAGTCGGAAACAGTTTGGCGCCAGGCAGACAAGTACGGCGTCCCGCGAATCGCATTCGTAAACAAGATGGATCGCGTCGGGGCCGATTTTTTCAATGTTCTTCAGATGATGAGAACCAGACTTGGAGCAAATCCAGTTCCTATTCAGCTACCAATTGGTGAAGGAGATTTATTTTCCGGGGTTGTCGATCTCATCAAGATGAAAGCTGTGATGTACAGCGAAACTAATTTAGGAACAACGTGGGAAGAATACGCCATTCCTCATGACCTCGTGAAGATTTCGCAGGAATACAGGACGAAACTTCTCGAGGCTGTTTCTGATATAGATGATTCGCTCCTCGTAAAGTATTTGGATGGGAAAGAAATTTCCGAGGAAGAAATAATTTCGACGATCAGGAAAGCAACTATCGATTCGAAAATTGTTCCGGTTGCGTGCGGCACGGCTTTCAAGAATAAAGGCGTCCAACGTTTGATGGATTGCGTCGTGGATTTTCTGCCGTCACCTTTAGATAGTGGAACAACTCATGGACATGATTTAAACGGTAAACAAACAGAACGACCGCCGTCAGATGACGAAAAATTTTCTGCACTGGCTTTCAAGATTATGACCGACCCGTATGTCGGCAAGCTGACTTTTTTCCGCGTATATAGCGGCACGCTTTCCGGTGGGTCATACGTTTTTAACTCATCTACCGGCAGAAGAGAAAGAATCGGAAGAGTCCTTCGGATGCATGCCAATCACCGAGAAGATATTGAAACTGCCTTTACGGGCGATATCGTGGCTGCCGTCGGTTTGAAGTTCACGAAAACCGGCGACACTCTTTGTGATGAAAGCTCGCCGATAATTTTGGAGAAAATGGTATTCCCGGAGCCGGTTATTTCCGTTGCCATTGAGCCGAAGACAAAAGCTGATCAAGAGAGACTTGGCGAGTCGCTCGTAAAATTGACCGAAGAAGATCCGACTTTCAGAATGGCAACCGACGAGGAGACTGGTCAAACTATTATCAGAGGGATGGGAGAACTTCATCTTGAAATTATTGTAGATAGGTTGAAGCGCGAATTTAAAGTTGAATCAAACGTCGGACGCCCCCAGGTTGCTTACAAGGAAACGATTAAGAAGAAAGCTACCCAACAAGGAAAGTTCGTCAGGCAGTCTGGTGGACATGGACAATATGGTGACGTGTGGTTGGAAATTGAGCCTAATGAAAAAGGGAAGGGGTTCGAGTTTACAAATGCAATTGTCGGCGGCGTGATACCAAAGGAATATATTCCTGCAGTCTCGGAAGGGATCCATGAAGCACTCCAGAGCGGCGTGCTTGCGGGATATCCTGTCGTTGACGTAAAGGCGAAACTTTTCGACGGGTCATTCCATGAAGTTGATTCGAGCGAGATGGCTTTTAAGATAGCCGGAAGCATTGCCTTCAAAGAAGGTGCTAAGAAAGCCGATCCGGTTTTGCTCGAGCCTATCATGGATGTCGAGGTCGTCACCCCGGAAGAATATCTTGGTGATGTCATGGGAGATTTAAATTCTCGCCGTGGACGCATCGAGGGAATCGGCGCAAGGAAAGATGCCCAGGTTGTAAAGGCGATGGTGGCGTTGTCGGAAATGTTCGGCTATGCGACATCGCTTCGTTCGATGACTCAGGGACGTGCAATATTCACGATGCAATTCTCGCATTATGATGAAGTGCCCCGGAGTATTGCTGAACAAATCATAGAGAAAGTCCGCGGCAAGGAGTCAGTCGCCGCATGACGAGAGTTCGTAGCTGTTGAATGATTGAAACGAAAAAATCATAAGGAGAATTTAAATGGCAAAGGAAAAATTCGACCGTAGCAAACCGCACGTTAATGTCGGAACAATCGGGCACATCGACCATGGTAAGACAACTCTTACTTCCGCAATTACATTAGCTCTCGCAAAGAAAGGTTTAGCCTCCGCAAGAAGTTTTGATAGTATCGATAACGCACCCGAGGAGAAGGCGCGCGGAATCACAATTGCCACTGCACACGTCGAGTATCAAACTGCGAAAAGACACTATGCGCACGTGGATTGCCCGGGTCATGCGGATTATATCAAGAACATGATTACCGGCGCCGCTCAAATGGACGGTGCAATTCTTGTCGTCGCCGCAAACGATGGTCCGATGCCGCAAACTCGTGAGCACATTTTGCTTGCCTATCAAGTCGGCGTGCCGAAGATTGTCGTGTTCATGAACAAGGTTGATATGGTTGACGATCCGGAACTTCTCGAGCTCGTCGAAGTTGAAGTACGCGACTTATTGAAGAAATATAATTTCCCCGGTGATGAAATACCGGTTATTCGCGGCAGCGCACTTAAGGCAATGGAAGCGGGAAATGACCCCAACGCGACCCCGGATGATCCACGATTCAAGTGTATTTTTGAATTGATGGATGCCGTTGATAATTATATACCGCTCCCGAAACGCGATATCGACAAACCGTTCATCATGCCTGTCGAAGATGTGTTCACGATCACTGGTCGTGGTACAGTAGGTACGGGCCGTGTCGAACGCGGAAAAGTAAAAGTTGGAGAGGATGTTGAAATCATCGGACTCGGCGCACATAAGAAAGCTGTCTGCACCGGGCTTGAGATGTTCAGAAAAGAACTTGATGAAGGAATAGCCGGGGACAATATCGGAGTCCTTTTGCGCGGAGTTGAAAAAACGGAACTGGAGCGAGGAATGGTTATCGCGAAACCCGGTTCAATCACACCGCATACAAAATTCATTGCGCAGGTTTATGTTCTGAGCAAAGAAGAAGGTGGACGACACACTCCGTTCTTTAAAGGTTATCGTCCGCAATTTTATTTCCGCACAACAGACGTAACAGGTTCCGCCACTGAATTCCCGTCCGGCACAGAGATGGTTATGCCCGGCGATAACGTTGACAACCTGAGAATTGAGTTGATCACTCCGATCGCCATGGAAGATGGGCTTCGCTTCGCTATTCGCGAAGGAGGGCATACTGTCGGAGCCGGCGTTGTTACGAAAATCATAGAGTAAAAATTTGAACTCCGATAATAAAATCGAAACGAGGTAAGATGTGGCTGGTCAGACTATCAGGATAAAATTGAAATCCTATGATCACGCGCTGATTGATAAGTCGGCAGAAAAAATCGTGAGGACAATCAAATCTACCGGTGCTGTTGTTTCCGGACCGATACCTTTGCCGACGAAGAAAACAATTTATACCGTGCTTCGTTCACCGCACGTTGACAAAAGAAGTCGCGAGCAATTTGAGCTGCGGCAGCATAAACGCGTGATTTAT
The DNA here is from genome assembly GCA_049278975.1 of Candidatus Kryptoniota bacterium. Lineage (GTDB taxonomy): Bacteria > Bacteroidota > Ignavibacteria > Kryptoniales > JAKASW01 > JAKASW01. The sequence continues at coordinate 6,274 of JBAPNE010000142.1, read as the reverse complement.
ATCTACAACGCGTCGTCGAAGTCGGTGGACTCATTGACAAAATTAGATTTGCCCGCGGGCGTCGATGTTGAGATGAAAGTCTGATCATGATTTATACCAGATCCAACAGATTAAAGGATTAATAAAATGAAGGGTTTGTTAGGCAAAAAATTAGGCATGACCAATGTGTTCGATGACAAGGGAAATTCTATCTCTGTGACCGTTATCGAAGCGGGACCTTGCCCGATTACTGCGATCAAGACGAAAGAGCGCGACGGTTATGAAGCGCTCCAGGTTGCATTTGGAGAGAAACCGGAACGCATTGTCAACAAACCCATGAAGGGACATTTTGCAAAAGCAGGAATAAAGGCGGCAAAAATTCTCGGTGAATTCGATGGATTTGAAATCGGATCGTTCAAGCTTGGCGATGTGATAAATATAGATAAAGTATTTTCGGTTGGTGATAAAGTTTCTGTAACCGGAACTTCTAAAGGGAAAGGTTTCCAGGGAGTTGTGAAACGGCATCACTTTGGAGGCGGACCGGTGACCCACGGTCAAAGTGATAGGACTCGTGCGCCGGGTTCGGTCGGCAGTTCTTCTTATCCTTCAAGGACATTCAAAGGTTTGAGAATGGCAGGAAGAATGGGAGGCAAGCGTTCCACGATGAAAAACTTGAAAGTGGTTCGGCTGATTTCCGATTCGAATTTAATTTTGGTTGAAGGCTCTGTGCCTGGTCCGACAAATGGATACCTGCAAATCTGGAAGTGAATGAGAAAATGCAAATAGAAGTTTTGAAAATCGATGGAACGAAAACGGGCGAGAAGGTAGAGCTTTCCCCGTCTGTTTTTGAAATTAAGCCCAGTGACCAGGCGATTTATCAGGCGGTAACTGCATATCTCGCCAACGCACGTCAGGGTACGCATAAAACAAAAACGCGTGCAGAGGTCAGCGGCGGAGGCAAGAAGCCGTGGAAGCAAAAACATACCGGCAGAGCAAGGAGTGGCTCGATCCGTAATCCTGTATGGGTTGGCGGCGGAACTATTTTTGGACCTAAACCGCATGATTATGAAAAAAAGGTGAACGATAAAGTGAAGACGCTCGCAAAAAAGTCGGCGCTCACTTATAAAGCCAAAGACAAGGGTGTGGTGGTCGTCGAAGACTTTAGTCTCGATGAGACAAAGACAAAACGCGTCGTTGAAATCTTGAACTTGCTCGGATTGAAAGGGAAAAAAGTTTTAATGCTCCTTCCCAAGAACGACAAGACGATTTTTCTTTCGACAAGGAATTTACAGAAGGTGTTTGTGAAAGACGCGTTGGGCGCTTCTCCTTATGAAATTCTTAATAACGACGTGATCGTTTTCCAAAAAAGCGCGCTGAATGTTTTACAGAACAAATTGGTTGGAGAGGCAGCATGAGTATAATTAGACCTCTTTTGACCGAGAAGAATACGAAGTTGCAAGAAAAGCACCAGTATGTTTTTGAAGTCACGAAGAATTCGAACAAGATAGAAATTGAAAAAGAAATCGAGAAGCGATTCAATGTGAAGGTGAAAAGTATCCGCACCGTCATCCTCAAAGGGAAATTGATCACATCCATGACAAGGCGCGGCAAGTTCGAAGGAAAACGGTCAGACAGAAAAAAAGCGATTGTAACTTTGATGGAAGGTTACACAATTGATTTGCTCGGAACGGTGTAAGCTGAAAGGATTATGAGATGGGTTTGAAGAAACTAAAACCGATGACTCCTGCGACTCGTTTCTATACGATCTCAACTTTTGAGGAGGTCACGAGGACGAAGCCTGAAAAAGCTCTCGTCGTTCCGTTGAAAAGCAGCGGGGGCAGAAATAATCAGGGAAGGATAACCTCCCGTCACCGCGGCGGAGCGCATAAAAAGTCTTATCGTATTATTGATTTCAAAAGAGATAAAACCGGAATTGATGCGAAAGTGGCGACAATTGAATATGACCCGAATCGCAATGCGCGTATCGCATTGCTCCACTATGTTGATGGAGAGAAACGCTACATCATTGCCCCGGATGGATTGAAAGTGAGTGACATTGTTCAAACTGGCGAGCAAGCGGAGATCAAGACCGGCAACGCGATGCCGTTGAAGAACGTACCGGTCGGAACGACGATCCATAATGTTGAAATGAAAAAAGGAAAAGGTGCACAGATAGCACGAAGCGCCGGCAATTCTGTCCAATTAGTCGCAAAGGAAGGAAATTATGCAACACTCAGACTTCCATCGGGTGAGATGAGAATGTTGCGGACAGACTGCAAAGCTACTATCGGTGTGGTCAGTAATGCCGAGTTCGAAAACATAAGCTGGGGTAAAGCCGGCAGAATGCGATGGCTGGGTCTTAGGCCGCAATCTCGCGGCGTTGTTATGAACCCTTGTGATCATCCGCACGGTGGCGGCGAAGGGAAGTCTCCGCAAGGCAATCCGCATCCGGTTTCTCCGTGGGGCTGGAAGACGAAGGGAAAGAAAACTCGGAATAGAAATAAGCTATCAAGCAAGTATATCGTGAAACGAAGAAAGTAAATTTGAACTAACATGGCACGTTCGGTAAAAAAAGGCATCTTTGTTGATCCGAAACTTCTGAAAAAAGTCGAGGATCTGAACATGAAGAATCTGAAAAAGGTGATCAAAACATGGGCTCGCGACAGCATGATTGTCCCGGACTTTGTCGGTCATACTTTTGCAGTTCATAATGGAAATAAATTCATTCCGGTTTATATCATCGAAGCCATGGTAGGTCACAGGCTCGGTGAATTTGCGCCGACTCGAACATTCAGGATGCATCCCGGAATCAAGTCGGAGAAAGCTGCACCTGCAGCACCATAAGGAGTTGAGATAAATGGAATCACGTGCAGTAACGAGATATGTCGGGTCTTCTCCAAGAAAGATGAGGTTGGTTGTCGATCTAATCAGAGGCAAGAGCATCGGCACGGCATTGTCGATACTCCACTTCTCGCCGAAGCACGCCGCGAAGGACGCGGAAAAAGCTGTTCGCTCGGCGGTAGCAAATATTATGAATAGAGAAGATGTTGGCAAAGTTGATGAAGAAAGTTTGTATGTAAAGGAAATTTTTATCGATGGCGGTCCGGTTGCAAAAAGAGTTTTGCCGGCTCCACAAGGGCGTGCTTATCGAATTAGAAAACGAAGTAACCACATTACAGTTGTAGTAGCAAAGAAAGAATGAAAATAATGAATTTGTATCTCGGAGGGATGTTTGGGACAAAAGACTAATCCTATCGGCTTTAGACTTGGAATTACTCGCGACTGGGATTCTATATGGTTTGAGCGCAAGGGATACTCCAAATTATTGGCTGAAGATGAAAAGGTAAGAAATTATTTGAGGAACCGCTTGAACAAAGCTGGCGTTTCTCGATTGATCATCGAGCGCAAAGGGAGCCAGCTTTCGGTTTCCATTCACACAAGCCGTCCGGGAATTGTTATTGGTAAGAGCGGTAAAGATGTTAGCCAGTTGGAAGCCGAGTTGAAGAGACTTACCGGCAAAGAATCTGTTAAGATAAAGACGTTTGAGATCAAGCGTCCGGAGCTTGATGCATATTTGGTTGCTGAAAATATTGCCAATCAATTGGAAGGTAGAATTAATTTCCGTCGTGCCATGAAGAACGCAATTACATCTGCGGCGCGAATGGGAGCTGAAGGAATCCGTGTGATGTGTGCCGGAAGATTAGGCGGTGCAGAAATAGCCCGCACCGAACAATATCGCGAGGGAAGAGTGCCGCTACATACGCTCCGCGCCGACATAGATTATGCAAGCGTTGCTGCAAGAACGATCTACGGATTAATTGGCGTAAAAGTTTGGATTTGCCGCGGCGAAGTTTATGGACCGCTGCCGAGGTAATATCAAGGAGACGTAAAAAATGTTAATGCCGAAAAGAGTAAAATACAGGAAAACTCAGCGCGGAAGAATGCGTGGCAAGGCGCAACGCGGCAGCACGGTTGCTTTCGGTGATTTTGGTTTGAAGGCACTCGAGCCGGGTTGGATCACTGCGAGACAGATAGAAGCGGCGCGTGTCGCTCTCACGAGGCAAATGAAACGAGACGGAAGAATCTGGATCAGAATTTTTCCGGACAAGTCGGTGACAAAAAAACCTGCCGAAACCAGAATGGGAAAAGGAAAAGGAATGCCGGAGTTCTGGGTCGCTGTTGTAAAGCCAGGAAGAATAATGTTTGAGATCGGCGGCGTCGCCTCCTCACTTGCCGAGGAAGCATTGAGACTTGCCGCCCACAAACTTCCGATTAAAACTAAGTTCGTCGCAAGAATGGATTACGAAGGTTAAGAGCATGATTAAGCCACATGAAGTCCGTCCGATGTCTGAGAAAGAAATTAAGCAGCGCATCAAGGACAATATCGAGGCGCTCGATAAAATGAAATTTCAAAAAGCCGTCGGTGGAGAAGTGAAAAATCCGGTTCAGGTTCGTTTTCTGAAAAAAGAAATTGCCATGATGAAAACAGTTCTTCACGAGCGCGAAATCATAGCGGTGAAAAATTCCTCTGCTCCAAAACTAGAGAAGGGCGAGAGTGCATAATGGAGACTTCCACCACGAAAAGAAGCTTGAGAAAAATCAGAGTCGGAAAAGTTGTCAGCAACAAGATGCAGAAAAGCATCGTGGTGCACATCGAAAGACTCGTTCCGCATCCGATTTACAAAAAATATTCAAAGTGGACGACCAGGTTAGTGGCGCACGACGAAAAGAATGAAGCCGGCATCGGAGATACTGTGAAAATAATGGAGACCCGTCCGTTGTCTAAAACCAAATGCTGGCGTCTTGTTGAAATTGTTGAAAAAGCGAAGTAGGTTTAGAAATTGATTCAAGAAGAAACAAATCTGGTTGTTGCCGACAATTCGGGCGCAAAAAAAGTGCGTTGCATTCGTGTGCTCGGAGGCCATGACAGGCGTTACGCGGGGCTTGGTGATTTGATTGTTGTCTCTGTCAAACAAGCGATCCCGGGTGCCGAGGTAAAAAAAGGCGACGTCTCAAAAGCTGTTGTTGTCCGGACAAAAAAGGAATACAAAAGGCCGGATGGGACATTTATTCGCTTTGATGAAAACGCTGCGGTCCTGTTGAATCAGCAAGGTGAGCCGCGTGGTACTCGTATATTTGGACCGGTCGCCCGAGAGTTACGCGAGAAACAATTTATGAAAATAGTTTCATTGGCACCCGAAGTTCTTTAGGAAAGGTTTTATAATGCACGTTCATAAAAATGATATGGTTCTTGTTGTCAGCGGAAATTCTCGCGGCAAAAGCGGGAAAGTCCTTCGCGTGCTGCCCGACAAGCAAAAAGTTCTTGTCGAAGGTGTAAATATCAGAAAGCGCCATACGAGACCGTCCGCTAAGATACAATCTGGCGGAATTCTCGAGCGCGAGATGTCTGTCCATGTATCTAACGTTATGGTGGTTTGCCCGAAGTGCAACAAGGCGAGCCGTATCGGATACGCTGCGGTTGCCGGGACAGGCGGACGCAAGCAGAAGATGAGAGTCTGCAAAAATTGCAAAGAAATGTTTTAATTGAGTTTTGAAAATGGCTAAAGAGAAAACTGAAAAACGATCAAACGAAGATTCCGCGCACGGGAAGGAAACCGTGACTAATCCGCAAAGCCAGCCGAAGAAATCGGGTGGGTCTGGTGGGAAAGAAAAGAAACACAAGCCCGAACCTGCGGAGAAAAAAGTTGAAGAAATTGTCGAGGAGAAAGTAACACCACGCTTGTCTGAGACCTATAAAAAAGAAATTCTTCCCGCCATGATGAAGCGATTCGGTTATAAAAACACAATGCAAGTTCCGAAGTTGGAGAAAATTTCGATTAATTGCGGCGTCGGTGCAGCAACGCAGGACCCAAAAATTCTCGAAACAGTGGCTCGTGAGTTGGGTATTATTGCGGGGCAGAAACCCTCGATCAGAAAATCGAAGAAGGCGATTTCCAATTTCAAACTCCGCGAAAATATCGCTATCGGATGCAAAGTAACTCTTCGGAAAGAGAAGATGTTTGAATTCATGGATCGTTTGATTAGTGTTGCGATTCCTCGCGTTCGGGATTTCCGCGGCATTCCCGATAAATCTTTCGATGGCCGCGGGAACTATACACTTGGCCTAAAAGAGCAGATCATATTTCCTGAGATCGATGTCGATAAGGTTGATAGAATTTTCGGTATGGACATAACTTTCGTGACGACAGCCGGGACCGATGAGGAAGCTTACGAATTGCTGAAAGGTTTCGGAATGCCTTTTAGAAAACGCGAAGCCTCCGAAGGAGCCTTCGGA
>JBAPNE010000141.1:0-4782 GCA_049278975.1 Candidatus Kryptoniota bacterium | reverse complement strand
GCGATGGATATTCTTTATGAATATCCAGAATCCTGTCAAAGTCGCCACTTGCAACGACTTCAATAAGTTTTTCATCAAACTTTGTGCCGGGTTCGAATTTGTCTTCGCCGTAATATCCGTACCGAACAAGATCAAGCCTATGAACCGGCGAACCTGTTCCGAAAACTGCAACGTTGCCGTCAATTTTTTCGATTGCCGATTTGATCGCTTTGCCAAAAATAAAATGCTCCCTCTCGTTCGCGGAAGTTATCGACACCGGTACAATCTTTACATCGCGTTTTGGAAACATAAAATATAGAGGCAGCCATGCGCCATGGTCTAATCCCCACGATTTTGATTCGGTCACATTTATGCCGGCCTCTCCCGATCTCGTTATTATTTCGGAAACTAACTTCGTGTTGTTCTTTGCCTCGTATGTGAATTTGTACATCTCCTCAGGAAAACCGTAATAGTCCTGGATGCATGGAATATTTTCCCGCGATTCAACTTCGAACTTCTCATGCGAGAAATAATGCGGCGACGAAATAACTACAGTATCTACCCCGCGCTCTTTCAGAACTCTGCCGAGATTTTCGTAGATGTCATGAATCTTCGTTCTCTCAGTAAGTGAGGTAGGTGCTCCGTGAGAAATATACGATGTCAAAACTATTTTACCCATTTTGAAATTCCCTCGAATAATCTTTTAAGAATTTTATCAATTCCTGTTTTGCATTTTGAATGAGTCTTCGGCCGCCATGTCCGCAAAGCATGTATTCAAATTCGTAACAGAGCAGCTTATTGGCGCTCTCAATTTGCTTCGCATAATCATAAGTCCAGGAGAAATCTTCCACGGCAAGCTTGCCGTTACATACCACAACATGGTCACCGGTAAACATTATTCCTCTTTTTGAATAGAGCAGACACGATGAACCGGGAGAATGACCCGGCGTGTGAATTATTTGCGCGTCTCTTATTTCCAGTGAGTCTTTAAACGTTAAATCCGGCGACTTAACTGCATATTTTTCTGACTCTTGAATGATCAACGCTGCACCGAATTTTTCTCTGAACATTTCTGCATCCGCAACGTCGTCTCTATGAGTAAGAAAAATAAATTCAGAAGGATCATTTTCTTCTATGAAGCGAATGTTCTGCTCAACATACTCCGGTACGTCGACCATGAAACTGCAGCTCTCTCCCCTTATTAAATATGAAACTCCGCCGAAACTATCGGGGTTCGGCGGGAATGCAAAAATGTCCGGCAGAATTTCTTTCGGCGGAAGCGGAAGTTTGGATACCGAAACTTTAGAGAATGCCATAATTAAAGTACATTACCATCAATGCCGCACCGGCAAGTGAAATGTTCTTCATAAACATGGCCTGCTGCACTCCTTTCATTCCCGGATCCTCCACTTTCCAGAATGCGTGCATCATAAAAGCTGTCGGCACCAGGAATAAGAAAATCAATAACGCGCCGTAGAAAATGTAGAAATCGAAAATGACTGAAAGTCCTCCAACGAGGATCATGATTCCGGTAAGAATTGTCATGAATTCCGCGGCGGGTACACCCATACTTTTTGCGTACCCGCTCATGGCTTTTACTTTCGTAATATGTCCGTAACCGCCGCTAATAAAAATTGCAGCGAATAGAATTCTGCCAATAACATAGATTATTTCCATAATCATCCCTTCCTTTAATGTTTAACGTGTGTGCTAGTGAAGTTGGGAACGAATTTCTCCAACAATTTCAAATTCGCTTTCATATAAAAATGCAAGCCTTCCTTCCGTACGTCGATGAGTCCGGTATTCTCCAGGATTCTATAATGATGCGACATTGCCGGCTTCGTCAACGCAAATTTGCCGTCAAAGTCTGCGCAGGAAAGTTCACCTTTCTCGACGAGCAACCTCAGAATGTTGTACCTGCTCCTGTCGCCTAGCGCTTTGAAAATCTTGACGGCTTGTTTGTCGAAATTGTCTCTCATTCAATTCTCCATCTATCTCTTATTTGCCAACATCTGCTCCGCTTCAATAGTTCCAAAATTTTAAAACGACTTAACAAGAATAAATGGGCACAAAGCGCGGAGTGCTCTATTCACGCCTTCTTACGTTTTCAAAAGAATGCTCTGACCTCTGCTGTCATAGTATTAATCACTGCTTCGTTCGGCTGGTTCCTACCGGTATAGCTTGCATTCGCCTGAATAAATGAATTGATCCTGTACTCAAATCCGATTTGCCATGTATAAGTTTGCCCCGGCGAAAAACCTTGTGTCAATTCGAACGGTAGGTAAGCGTTCGCTCCTGAGGACTGGTTTTCTATTATCACCTCGTCGCGCTCGAGTTGAGTCGTCAATCTCCCCTTTGTCAAAATTGAGTAAGCTACATTAATCACTTCAGTGTTCATTGAGTTGGTAAGGCTGGCACGATATGCATCGACAGCATTTGAAAGCTGAATTTTAAATGACGACTCGATCGTGGTAGTGGGCTTGTAAGAAAGCAAGGAAGATACACTGCTCGAACTGATTTCATGTGCGTGGTCAATGTAACTCGAGTTGACATTGTCGTTGTTTAGTGAGATGTCCAATTCTTCGAAAAACGTATCGGTCAATTTTGTGCGAAGCCGGACGCTCTGCTCGCGTTTATATCCGCGCTCTATTGAAATAGAATATTGATCGAGAGATTTGTTCTGAAGAAATCTCAGCCGTAAAGAAAAGTCACGGTTATTCTGGAGAATGTAAAAGTCCTGCTGGAAAAGCTGCGAGCCGCTCAGCGTCAGGCTGTCGTTTAAAAACTTTGAAAGGTGAAGGAGATAAATGTCACTGACATTTGCAGTCTGGTTATTCTCGGCAATTTGCCACAGCGTCACAGTCGAGAGCGCACGCAATATTGTGTTTGTGAAACTTCCGTCGTTTTTCAGAAATTTATCCGGTGTCAATCCTATTCTCAGATTCGTTTTCAAGTCGATGACAGGATAAAGGGTAGTGGTCGGCCTTGTGAGCAGGGTGTAGTCACCGTTGAAATTCACCTCTTGAAAATCCAACGGGTTCGTTAAGTCAACCTGACCGTTGTGGTTACCATCGACCCAAATATACTGGCCCTGCCCTGGAAGCACTTTCCAGAAAATTTGTTCGAGACGGGTGGCTCGCTCGGTCGTGACCTGATAGAACAAATTCGTTTCGAGTCCGTGATTCAATGGAGTAAAATCGGCTTCCCATTTTGATAGAACGGATTCATTATCGGAGTTGCCGAGATTGACAAAATCTTCAGTATAAGTCTTTTTCCTGTAAGTGAGCGTGAGGTTTGAAGAAAAATCGTTCCGCGTATTAAATCGCGAAACAAAGTCACTGATAAATGATTTCGATGAAGGAACAAGTTCACCGCCGATTATTCCGCTTTCGTCATGCACATATCCATCCACTGAAAAATCAAAATTGTAGAGGTGAGCTATGGAAAGGGTCGGCCCGTATTCAACATAGCGATAAGAATTTGCCCAGAGCGAATCCGTCCCGGTAGTCGCTGTACGGTGATCTTCCGACGCAAACCTGAAACCGGGCAAGAACTTTCCGATCCTGAATTGAATTGTACCACTTTGCGTGAACATTGTTCCAAAGTTTGAGAACGCATCATCTTTACTATTGACCATGGTTGCATGGTAGTCCACAGATGGGGTCAAATTTGAGTCTCCACCAAGAGTGACAAAACCGGAGTACCTTCCGGAACTGAAATCCAGTCCGCGAGTAATCCTTCCGACATCTCCACCAAATGTAAGTTTGCTCCCGCGCATTGAAGGCGAGAAATCTATGTGAGCTTGATTCAGCAGCTCATCTCCCGGCGTCAGCGTATCTATTCCCCACTCGCGATTGAATTCGATGTCATTCGTCTGATCCATCGGATTGAAATTAGCCTCCTCATACCGTGTCATCTCATTGAAGGTGAGCGCGCCGAGGTCTGAGCCTCCGATCAGCAAATGCTTTGGAGCATAATCGAATCCGAATTTCATGCCGTAACCGTCCGATATTACACCGGGAAGCGACGATAAGGTATTGGCATTGAAGCTGCTTGCCGCGTATTCAAGGTTCACTGCACCATCTTTATTAAAGTGGTACACGGTGTTTATGTCGGCGAGCTGCTGGAACTGCGGCATCGGGAGAATAATTATAGGCGCGTAATCTCCCTGTCCGACTCCTATAAAATTGAATTGCCCAAATCCTACAGATTGATAATCCCCTTTACCGCTTCCGACTTCGGAAAATGAAACGCTGTAAACCGCCTTCACAAGGTCTGAGGTGTCGGTGGGTTGGACGAATCTGTAAATATAATATGGCTTCCCGGAGACAATCATAGAATCAAGGAAGTATTGCCCTTCACCGATTCCGGTAATCGAGTCGCGGCCGACGTATTGCACTCCGGTCTTTGAAGCGGCGAGCCTGTTTGCACCGGCTGAGCTGAGAATCGCCCGGTCGGAATCAGAAAGTGTTGCACCTAACGAGCTGTTGACACCGTCGCCTTCCTGATAATAAGAAACTCGAAGATCGATTTTATTATCCGCAAGAGAAGTTTGTGCGGTCCCTCCCGCAAAAGTTCTCTCGTAGTTTCCATCGGAATATTCGAAGTCAACAAAGATTCTGCTGAGGTTCGTAATCAAATGTTTGGCGGTGAATGTTATTTGCGCGTTCGAATAATCAATCACGTAATCGTTCGTCTCACCGCGTACCATTTGCACTCCATCTAAGTAAACTTTTTCTGTTCCTGCGATGACGATGATGGTTGAACTTCCATCCGACCCAACAAGCTGGTACGGCCCTAAGC
>JBAPNE010000140.1:0-1510 GCA_049278975.1 Candidatus Kryptoniota bacterium | reverse complement strand
GTGCGCGACAAACCGCTGGTGTAAGAATTGCCGTTCTCGAGAACTTCGAAATTTTCTTCAACAATGTGGATGTCAATCGCAAAGTTCATAACATACGCCAAAATTTGAAGATCGATTTTGCAAAGGGGGCTTGATAAGCGACGACGGCTGAATGATTCAGTATGAAGACGTTGCAGATGAACCCATGGGCACAAAGCTTGACCCAATAAAGGAGTTCTACGTCACTCGATTTCCTGAATAGCAGGGAAGGGAGAAATGGCCGTGTTTGATTCGAATCCGAGTTCGGCCAACATGGATTTGTTGCAGTGATTTTAATGTAACGCCACGTGAGAACATCGAATTTGATTTGTAAAAATAATCAAGCTGACTAACCAATCGCATATACTGGCGAAATAACTCCCGGGAAAGAACGCGAAGTGCACATCACACTGCATTGTAACTGTAACAATGTCGTTACGCAGCGTGTAACATAATCGTGTCATGTGCCGCGCTGAGAAAGGGGTTGCAGGTGTTTTGAGTTATGTTTGAGGGTGTGTTTTGGCACAAAGGTTGGGGTATATTATGAGTGCATGTACACTTATTTCCAAATGCTCATGCTGACTATAAGTAAATATTATTGCAGACAGAGATATGCTGGATCAGCTCTTTCAAAGTAAGTGCTGCCAGCCTCTTTGGAAAGAGGATATTGCTCTGGATAGATTTCTTCGTTCAAGCAGGAAGACCGGACGGAAAGTTAATCGTGAAAAATCGCGAGCGCACATAAAAATCAGAAGGCACTACACTTACAGATTGGCAGGTAATAATATCGGTCAATCAGAAGACTGGTGGAACGACGTGCTTAAGGACGAAGGTCGCTGTTTCACTGCGTACGATCGCACGAATGATATCTGAAAAGCGGAGGTTATATGAACTGGTTCTATATTTGCCCACATTGTAAGGAATGGAGGAGCATAAGATGGGAGGAACGCCAGAAGTCTTACTACTGCAAAGAGAAGAAGATGAATTATATTCCTCCGACGCCCGCTGAGCAAACGTCTGCTTACGTGGATACTCAAGAATGGCCGATGGAAATAGAGGAAGTAGTTGTTGCGACAAAGGGCAGGAAATGTATAGTACCGGGTTGCAAGAGCGATTATCAAACACTTGATCATAGAATTCCATATTCAAAAAAAGGACATACATCTGTAGATAATCTTTTTCCAATGTGCACTGAACATCATAAATTAAAAGGCGATACGGATTATGAACGCTGGCTTATGATAAAGGTTCATTAATTGTGCCGCCTCACTTTTCGCAGGAACTGACAGAAGAGGTGCAGCGCCATAGTCCTACGCACATAAATTTTTGTGGCGTTACTAATGTGCTAATCGAAATTTAATAAGGTCGTTTTCTTGAAATCCTGCGATTATATTTCGTCGAGCAAAAAACAAGATGGTACATGGAAATGATTACGATTTTTGAAAACGAGGAAAAAGCAAAGGTTTCGCTTTTACAGAATATTCTTTCTGAT
>JBAPNE010000139.1:0-9453 GCA_049278975.1 Candidatus Kryptoniota bacterium | reverse complement strand
GTCAGACTCAACGAGCCACCCGGAAAGTTCTTGACTGAATATTTCTACGTCGCCCGCGTCAACATGGAACGACTTACCATCGGTACGGAGATTTATCGATCCTTCCTTTTCGAGAGACCTTATATCTTTCGTCGTCATTGATTTTATCAGCTCGGCAACGGCTTTGACATCTTTGCCGAACTTCGGACCGATAGATTTGAAATTTGGTTTAGCTCCCTTGTTGACAAATTCCGAATCGTCATCAACGTACATCACCGACTTGACGTTAATCTCGTCGAGTATAACGGTTTCAACCTGCGAAATGGTCTCACGCACATGCTGAGAAGAAACCGGTATGATAATTCTCTTGAGCGGTTGACGAACTTTAATATTCGATTTCGCACGTATCGTTCTCGCAAGATAAACTATTCTTTCGGCAAGCGCCATGCGTTCTTCAAGCTGCGGATCAATCTCCGTTTCATTGACTTCAGGATAATAAGAAAGATGGACGGACTCGTACGGCTCAAGTTTGGTAATGCCGCTTAGATTTTTATAGAGCTCTTCCGAAAGGAACGGCGCGAACGGCGACATCAACTTCACAACTGTCACCAAACATTCATATAATGTTTGATATGCCGAAAGTTTGTCTTTCGCCATCTCCCCTTTCCAAAATCTTCGACGGCTCCTGCGAACGTACCAGTTAGAAAGCTGATCGATCGTGAAATCGGAAACAGCGCGCGCCGCTTTAGTAACGTCGTAAGCGTCCATCCAATTTGAATAGTCTTTGATGAGAGTATTCATCACGGAAATTATCCACCGGTCGATCTCCAACCGTTCGGCGGCAGGAATCCTCGGCTCGGAATATGTGAATCCATCTATGTTGGCGTACAGCGTAAAGAATGCATAAGTGTTCAACAGCGTACTGAAAAATTTTCTCTGGACTTCAACAAGTCCGCTTTCATCGAAAAGTTTCGGCTTATGCGGCGGACTCGAAGCGATCAAATACCAACGGACGGCATCTGCGCCATAGTCGGCAACAACTTTAAACGGATCAACCGCGTTGCCTTTCGACTTCGACATTTTCTGACCGTCTTTGTCGAGAACTAATTCATGGCTGATGACAGATTTGTAAGCCGGGCTGTTAAAAAGAAATGTCGCAATTGCGTGCATCGAGTAGAACCAGCCGCGGGTCTGGTCGATTCCTTCGGAAATGAAATCCGCGGGAAAGTGTTTCTCGAACCATTCTTTTTTCTCGAATGGGTAATGGTACTGGGCAAACGGCATCGAGCCGGAATCGAACCACACATCTATAAGCTCCGGCGTGCGCTTCATTTCGCTTCCGCATTTCTCACAAGTCAGGGTGACCGCGTCAACATACGGTTTGTGCAGATCCAGTTCACCATTATTTAAGCCAACGGCAACTGCGAGGTTAAAGCGATCCAACTTCTTCAGCTCTTCCACGCTTCCGATGGACTGCAAGTGTCCGCATTTTTCATTCTGGCAAACCCAAATATTCAACGGCGTCCCCCAGAATCGATCGCGCGACAACGCCCAATCTTTATTTTCCTCAAGCCAATTTCCGAATCTTCCTGTTCCGACTTCCGGCGGGACCCAGTTAATATTCTTATTCAGCTCAACCATTTTGGCCGCGAACTTAGTTGTCGCAATGTACCACGATGCGCGCGCATAGTACAACAGTGGAGTCTTGCATCTCCAGCAATGAGGATAGCTGTGCGTGATGGTTTCTTTCTTATAAAGAATTTTCCGGCCCTTGAGGTTGGCTATGATTTCAAGGTCGGCATCTTTAACGAACTTTCCTGCAAAGTCCGTCACATCCTTCGTGAAGTTTCCACTCTTATCGACCGGCTGCAGCACAGGAAGATCGTACTCACGTCCAACGTTATAGTCGTCTTCGCCGAAAGCGGGTGCGATGTGGACGATTCCGGAGCCGTCTTCAGTGCTGACAAAATCACCGTGGATAACATAAAAACCCTTCTTGCTTACCGGGATGTAATCGAAAATCCTTTCGTATTCTTTGCCGAGAAGTTTGCTCCCTTTCATTTCTTCAATGATGGAGTAATCTCCGTCAAGAACAGACAGCCGCGCCCTCGCAAGGATTAGATTTTCACCTTTGTGTTCAACCTTGACATAATCTATATCACGCCCGACCGCGAGCGCCACATTCGATATGAGCGTCCATGGTGTAGTTGTCCACACGAGAAAAAATGTGTCCTCGACACCATGAAGTTTCATCTTCACATAGACAGACGGATCTTTCACATCTTCATATCCTAATGCGACTTCATGTGACGAGAGAGGAGTTTCGCAGCGCGGGCAATACGGCTGGATTTTATATCCTTTATAAATTAAGCCTGCATCGAGGAATTTCTTGAGCGCCCACCAGACAGATTCGATGTAATAATTTTCGCAGGTGATGTAAGCATCGTTGAGATCGACCCAATAGCCGATCTGCTCGGTCATCTTTTCCCAATCGTCTTTGTATTCGAAGACAGATTTTTTGCAGAGCGCATTGAACTTCTCGATTCCGTAATCGACGATCTCATCTTTGTGCTTGATGCCAAGTTTTTTCTCGACTTCAATCTCGACCGGCAGACCATGGGTATCCCAGCCTGCCTTGCGATAAACTTGAAATCCTTTCATGGTCTTGTACCGGCAGACAAGGTCTTTTAAAGTCCTTGCCAGCACATGATGGATTCCCGGCCGCCCGTTCGCCGTCGGTGGACCTTCATAGAAAGTGAAACCCGGTTTACCGTCGCGCTCGCTGACACTCTTCTCGAAGACTTTATTCTTCTTCCAAAATTCCAGAATCTCTCGCTCGAGATCCGAGTATTTTATTTTGTCGCCGACTTCTTTGAACTTATTCAATTCTTTTATCTCTTAGAAAAATATGAAATCAAATAAAAAATAAACGATAATACGAAACTCAAAATAATGCATGTGACAATCGGGAAATAAAATTGGAAATTCTTCCGCTTTATATAGATGTCACCCGGAAGTTTGCCGAGAAACGGGAAATTAACTTTTTCCGCAACGATAAGAAAAAGTCCGGCGACAACGATTATAACGCCGATGATGACAAGTGTTTTTCCGATTCCTTGAATTCCGGTCATGGCTCATAGGTCATAGGTCATGGCTTATAGAATTATCAGCTATCAACTTCTTTCTATGACCGCCTTCATCAGCTTCGTTAATTTCGGCTCGGCCTCAGTCGCAACGCGGATAATTTCGTTCACCTCTGCCGGCACAAGTGAATCGGGGAAACATTCGTCGGTAATTACGGACAAACCGCAGACTTTCATTCCCATATGAACCGCAACGATGTCTTCCGGGACCGTTGACATACCGACGGCATCAGCGCCGATCTGCCGGAGGAATCTGTACTCCGCGCGGGTCTCAAGGCTAGGCCCAGTCAACGCGGCAAAAACTCCGCGCTCGACCCTAATTTTATTATCAAGCGCAGCCTGCATTGCAACCTCAATCAATTTCTTCGAATACGGCTCGCTCATGTCGGGAAAACGCGGGCCGATGGAATCGTCGTTCGGGCCGATGAGCGGATTCTGGCCGAGCAAATTTATATGATCCATGATAACCATGATGTCGCCTTTGCGGAAATTCGGATTAAGTCCGCCGGCGGCATTGGAGATCATCAAAGTTTTTGCGCCGAGAAACTTCATCACACGCACCGGCAGGGTTATCTGCTCCATGGAATAGCCTTCATAGAAATGAAATCTTCCCTGCATCGCAACGACATCCTTGCCGCCAAGGTTTCCAAGAATCAATTTCCCGTGATGCGACTCAACAGTAGATAGAGGAAAATGTGGAATGTCCCCGTAATCTATTGTGGTCTTCTTTTTGATCTCGTCGGCAAGTGCACCGAGTCCGGTGCCAAGAATGATTCCGATTGTAGGCTGATGCTTCGCATGTTTCTTGATAAAATCAACAGATTCTTGAATTTTCTTCCCAAGCTCACTCATTTATATACTACCTGTCCCTGATTTTTCTATAGAAGCAATGATCGACTTTATGTCGAGTATCTCTTCAGACGGTTCCTGTTTAAGCAATTCACTTTCGAGTGAACTAAGCATATCGAGCTGCGCAGTGAGAATTGTGCGGATAGTTTTCACAATCGTTTCCCTAAGACTTCTCACTTCACCAAGTTTCGCTTTTGCACGAGTCATTTCCTGAGTCGCTTCGTTTAAGATTTGCTGCGCTTTCAGCTCAGATTCTCGTCTTACTATCTGCGCAGTCTTCTTTAGAGACTCGGTCGATTCAGTAGCCGCCTTTTCCGCCTGCGTGACAAGCGAGCGGAGCGAATCCTCGAGCTTCTTATAGCTCTGGAGTTCTTCGGTGAGTGCCGATTTCTGCGCGCGAAGCTCCATGTTTTCCTTCAGCAATTCCTCGAAGTCGGAAGCGGCTGTTGCAAGAAAAGCTTCCACTTCTCCGGGATCGAATCCGCGCATTTTCTTTGCGAATTCTTGCCTGCGAATTTGGATTGGGGTTAATCTCATTATGCCGCGTATTCCATTTCTAAGCTGAAAATATAACCGTTAGGCAGAGGAAAATCAAAGTATTTAGAAATGGGGTGGAATAAAGCGTGTGAAGTCGTCAAGGGGAGCTCCATATCGACAAAGTCGATTCTGGAAGATGTGGCGATCTCAGTTTACTGAATTACACAATGAGTCTATTGCCAAGTGGATATAACCACGAATTATCACAAAGGCCTCTTGTCGGGACACTAAGCATTTCAGGCTCAATTCATGAAATTCGTAATAATAATGAATCACTGCGGATACTAATCGTCATCAGGCAACGGCTCGGGCGAGCACAGACTTTGAGATTCGCGTAACGGGTTTGTTGCTGCCAAAGCGTTTCGCGATTTCCTCGACCACATCCTGCTGGAAGGACGCTTCCAACCTGGAGATGACCGCCCCGAACGGGGTCCCGGAAATACCGGCTGCTGCAGTCCCGGCATCCGGCCACGAGATCTCGATCTGTTCAGTGCAAACGTCGATTTCCGAAAAGCCGGCTTTCTCGAAGACGCCCATTACATCGGATTCACTCATCACGTAAGAGTTCGTGTCGTATGCGTTGGGGAACGGCGGTGAAATACCCCGGTCTCTTAGAACTTCAAGATAAGTCTCGAAGGGTTCGCAACGATGCTCGCACGCGAATACGACAACGCAGACCACACCGCCATCCCGCACAGCCCGGCGCATTTCATGGATCGCGCCTATGCGGTCCGGGATAAACGGCAGACCCTGCTGGCACAGCACCCTGTCGAAGGAATGGTCTTGAACCGAGAGCCTGGTTGCCGGGCACTCAAGCGTTTCGATTGGCGCACCATCGCTGCCGTAATTGACGATCGCAGCGACCATGGCGGGGCTGATGTCGCTTGCCACAACCCGACCGAACACGCCAACCCGTCGCGCCGCAGCGCGAGCAACGGCGCCAGTGCCGCTCGCGACGTCCAGCACAGTGTGTCCTACCTCCAGTCTCGCAAAACCGATCAGCCGTTCTGCCCATGGCTGGAATATGTATGGCTCGAGGTACTTGTGGTAGTTTTGCGGGACATTAAAATCCCTAAAAGCAGATGCACGATCGCTCCTGCTCGTACTATATTCACTGTATTCTATCGACATCTTAGGATTCTCCATTCTTCATGAGGTTGGTATTGCCCGGCTGGACGTTGGTTACATCGCTCTGGTGCGAAGTTAGGCCGAGGGGAGCGTGGGTCCGGTCGTGAACTGCTGGCGGATATGTCACGGCTCCTTCACGTCCACATTGTGGTAAGACGCTATTCTCCATTCATCTTTGTCTTTTATGAGCACCTCTTGTAGCTGCGTGCGAAGTTTGCCGTCGGTCGTGCTCTTTACGCCAGGCGGCATCCCTTGAAATCCACTCAACTCAGTAGAGATTTCAACGATTGCTACGTCAGGCCGGACAAATTGAATCTTGCTTACCGTCATGGCCAGCTTGCTGCCCTTGAAAATGGTTTTGAAAATCTCGGCGTGCCGATCTTCGAAGGCTCGATGGCCATAAAATACGGTCCCACGGATGTTGGTAAAACTGCCGTCCTTGGCGAATCTAAGGGAAAAAGCCTTTGCATCGCCGATGTTCCACGCTGCGACTTGATCTGCAACGATCTGACGAATACGCGATCCATCATCATGTGACTGTGCTGCGACAGGAAGCGTAGTAGCAATGAGTAGCAAGTAAGCGAGATTGTTGCTGTTATTGTTTTCACAAGGTTAGGAAGAAGTGTCAGGTTGCAAACTCGGCCTAACACCGCCTGTCCTGCCTTCAGTCCCGCAAAATCGACCAGCGGCTCTGCCCATGATTGGAATATGGCAGGCTTGAGTGACCTGCGGTGGTTTCGCAGGACGTTGATGTTCGTAAAGGCAGAAGCACGGCTGCTTATGCTCGTTGTGTATTCTATCGACATCTAGGAATCCTCCATTCATAGAGTTGGTTCTGATCTTCTGAGTTCAGGTCACGCCATCTCGGCGTGCTTCCTCTCTACTCTTGAACTATTGATGCTGGAACCATTATTTCAAACGTAGGTGCGCCATTTGGAGTTCCGGGAACAATGGAGGCACGACAGACACGGAAATGGATTCTAATTCTTTTGTAGCAGTGAGTCTTTTGTGGTCGTGTTTCTAACCATGAAGTATACAGAGGATGCAATGTGGGCGAAGGTCGGGAAGAACTACTTAATGCATTTCTCTTTCTACTGTTGGTGCCGGGGTGTCCCCACTCTTCAATCTCCTCGAGATCAGCAACGCAGTATATCCCCACGCCATCCAGATAATCTCTTGCGACCGCTTAACAGCGATGAATGCCAGCGCGATCGACACAGGGTCGGCAATACCAAAACTGGCGATCAGCGAAACATAGGCGGCTTCCACAGCACCGAATGCTGACGGAATGAAGAAGAACGCGATTCGAAGAAGGGAGGCGGTTCCCTCCATGAGAAATCCTTGTCCCACAGAGACGTTTTGGCCGAGGATTCTCAAGATCGCATACGACTCGAATCCCAGCAGTGTCCATCCGGCGATAAATGCGGCCAGGGAACCGAAGACTGCTCCACGGCCCTGGCGTGCAAAACGGAGGATTGTGGCGTCGATCCTGAGCATGCTCGACTCATGACGCGAAAGGAAATTTTTCAAGGGGCTCCACGCGATTCGCTTCGATAACGACATAAGTTGGGTGACGCGCGGCCCGCTGTAGACATATCCTACCACAGCAAAGACCAGCATGAAAACAAGGGCCACTGGAATTAATGTCTTTACAGAAAGTACGGCCGCAAACCCGTGCCCCGTTCCGGCAAAGGCAACCAGCACCATGATGACAGCCAGAAACAACCCCTGCGCCGCCGCCATGTTGATCTTACCCATCAAGCAGGCAGCGACACTTTCTTCAATCGGTATCCCGCACGCGCGCCGAAGCCAGATGGGACGGAGTGTCTCTGCGGCAACAACCCCTGCCGGCAAGGAATTGATAAGTGCATCGCATCCGACCCGCACAGGGACAACGTTTAGGGTGCGCTTGATCGAAGGCACCCCCCGAACGCAAAGCTCTAAACCTAAAGTTTCGGCCAGCGTCTCAAGGAGCGGTGGTATGAGTACGACCATCATGGCAAATCCAACCTTGTCGAGAATCGTAAACACAGCGGCCATCTTTACGTTTGCGAACTCGCGCCAGAGGATGAGCACAATTACAGAAGCCGCGAGAACCTTCAGGACGATGCCTGTTGACCGGCGTGTGACGAAAGAGGCAGACGACCTGGGGCGATGAGGTCCATTCTCTTTGCCGGCATTATTGTTTGGCTCTCTTCCTTGCTCTTCGGTCCTCTTCGCGTTAAAGATTTTCGTTTGCAACCTCATGTCTCGTGTGGTTGTCTCAAGTTAATAAATCCGCAGGGAAATATTGCGAGTCGAAGTTGTATTTCTCTCCCTTACTTATCAAATTAAACCGTGGTACAGAATGTCATGGAGGGCGGCTCAGATGCGATTAAAGAACGATCCGCAAAGATCATAAATTACCAGGCGCTCAAGCGGCATTTGAGCGAGGCTATACCGAGCGATGACCGGAAATCAAACGGCTTTCAACCGAGAACCACGCGGCTTTCACGCGGCTTGCTACCGAGAACCACGCGGCTTTCACGCGGCTTCCAACCGAGAAGCGTACGGCTTTCACGCGGCTCGCTACCGAGAACCACGCGGCTTTCATATGGTTTTCGACCGAGAATCAATCCTCTATGCAAGCGCACATAGTGGACTTATTGACTTCAGGAGCTTCCGGCCATGATGTTGCATTAATCTTCCTTTCTTCTCAAATTAGAACAGCATCGAGTTGTTCGAGGCGGGTGTCCGAAAGACATATTGGTTTACAAAAATAAAGAGGGTTGTTTGTATGCCAGATAGAGAAGTCCACACGATTCGCGACCTGATATATTTCCAGTACGCAAAGATCATTGCCTGCCGCGCGTTCAAAGTCGCCAACGGCGCGGAGGCAAAGAAGCTCCACTACGGCTTCATCAAAACCACATTCCGCGACTTGAAGTCCGGAGGCAAGTCATGGTCGCACATCGAGCGCGAGGACTGGCAGCTTGTCGAAGCCGAAAAAAAATGCGTCTATTGCGGCTCGATTGAAAATCTACAGCGAGAGCATATCGTTCCGAAGTCGTTGCATATCAAACCCGACTGTCCCGCGTGCGACCATGTCCAGTCAATCCACAATGAGGTCTGGGCGTGCGGCTCGTGCAACTCATCGAAAGGTACAATGGGGCTTTACGAGTTCTACCACAAGATGCACCCCGACGAGCCGAAGTATTTCGATTACATTCCCGAGCTTGTCGAGAAGAAGTATCTCAAGACGATTATGAAATGCCATGAATGCAATGGTACGCTCGACGCCTCCGACCTCAACCGCAACGACGAGCTTTCGGTGCTGGATATAGATTTATCGCGTGAGATACATGATTAATCGTGAGGCTGCCATGGCGAGCGAAATGCCTCACGAGCATGCGGCGTTGAGGCGGAACAAATAAGGAGAACCAAATGAAAAGACTTTGCATTCTATTGCTCTCATTATTGATAACTTCATGCAGTACCTACTACATGACCTCGGCGAGCTTGAAGGAGCAACTCGAGAAAATCGATGGGGACAAGATTTACGACGCCTACGATTTTCGCCTCGGGACTATAGGAGCGATCCTTAAAGGTGGAAAGAACTTCTACAACGGCATCGATACTCTTGTGTGTACCGATAAAAGCGGAAAGAGGGTGGTCGTCCACATCACAAGCCAGACTGGAATTACCCTTACAGATATGTCAGGGAGGACACTGACTCTCTATTTCGATTCCGTTTTTCTCAGAGACAGCCTAATCTACGGAAGCAAGTCTCATTTCATAACGCTCCCTGTGACGCCCATGAATATCGACAGTGTAGTGA
>JBAPNE010000138.1:0-10647 GCA_049278975.1 Candidatus Kryptoniota bacterium | reverse complement strand
GGTGTTAGCTAATATGAACTTTTTGTAACACATCTATTACAGACATGTAACTAACGCAGTTAGGGTGGAAATTATTTCCAGTGGCACAGTACTTTTTACCGCAGCCTGATTGAATTTGTGCCTTTTTCGAACCGATGAGCGCTGATTTTATGGCATGGCAGTTGACTTTTAAGTAGTTGATGATTCTGCCGAGAACAGCTGGGACTAACATTAGATTATGATGTTCCCCTTTTGCTGTGTCGGCAACCAGTTGATTCTTAGCAAAGAGTTCTGCAGATTTATGAGATAGAAAAAGGAATTGTCATATGGGAACAGGAGAAACGTTGCTGACAATAGTAGCGATCGTGCTGCTCGGGTCGATTATACTTACTACAAACGGACAAATTAATAGCAGCAGCCAGACGATGAACACAACTAATTTCGGCCTTGAGGAAGTCGCACTCGCGACTAAAATTTTTCAGGAAGCACAGGCAGTTGGATATGATGATAATTCAGTGCTTGGACAAGATATAGCTTCTCCGGCTAGTTTCACTGCCGTAAATAAACTCGGTCAAGAAACTGGCAGCAACGATTTCGATGATTTTGATGATTGGAATGGTGTGGCCGGAAGTGCAACGGGTCTTACTACTACGTATGAAAATTTAGCTACAGGGACTTACAAGGCGAAAACCAAGGTGAAATACGTTAAGTATAATACTGTTACGAAGACCTTAGATACAACATCAACTCAACAATGGAGCAAAAGGCTTGACATATGGGTATGGAACACCGCGGACTCTGCTGCGGGTGTTGTTCATATGTACACGATCATGAGCTATTGGTAATGGTGAGGAGATAAGAAAATGGGCAGCAGCACTTTAATAGATATATTGAGCTCAATGTTGATTGGTGGATTGCTTTTCCTTGTTGCTCTAAGGATGAACGATCAGGCTACAAGCGCTACCTTTCAGTGCGAGGAAGAATTGACGGTTCAGGAAAACTTGACCGACTTGGTTGAGGTACTAGAATCAGATTTCAGAAAAATTGGCTACAATTCTAATCCGCTCGTCCCTTTTAACAACGGACAATACATAGAAGTTGCCGATACAAGCGATATAAAATTTGTGGCTGATCTAGATAACAGCGGTAACTATAGTACAGTTGAGTGGAAGCTTAATAAGAATATCCTCAATAAGGCTTCCGGAGCCAGAGAACTGGACCGAATCATCACTGATCCTAAGGGCAATGTAACAACCTACAGTTACGCCAGCGCGGGCGTAACCACATTCTTAATGCAATACTATGATAAGAATGTCCCTGTGGATACACTCACTAATTTGCCTATTATTAATAACGGAACTAACATGACTGTACAGACGATTCAATTAACGTTGAGTGTCGTCCCCACTGCTGCTTATGACACGGCATACTCTTCTAGTGTGTCGGTCTGGAGGCAAAAAAGACTTGCCTCAATGAATTTAAAAAAAGGAAGATAGGAGGTTTAGACATGGTTGGCAAAGCATCCTTGATTGTTATTATTGGCTTCTCCTTAATATTTGGAATTGCCGGGCAATATTGGAACAGGACAGGAAATAACGCAGTTCAAAATTTTGTAAGTTATTATAATCAAGAAGAGGCCCATAATCTCGCTAGTATTGGTGCGAATTTGGCGTGTGATTCTATTATTGTTAATCCAACAAAAGACACATCTATGGCCTTTACCTTTTTTGATGGCAAAGACTCATGTCGCATCACAGCACATCAGAACATCAAAGCTGGAAATAGAGATGATTCTGTTAAGGTAATAAGTTATTATGTTGATGGGTCGGCACCGATGACTGATACTACCATAGTGTGGCTGCAACCCCAGGGGTTTGCAGGGTTTGCAATGTTTACACAAAACGAAAATGGTGTAAATTGGATAACCGGGGATCAAGTTACAGGGCCTTTTGCCACCAACGGTACCATGGTCATAGACGGCGCCCCTATATTCAGGGGCAGGGCAACAGCGGTGGGAGGCATCAGCGTTGGGAGTGCAGGTAACCATGCGCAGTTCTTGGGGGGGTACCAGTCTGGTTCCTCTGTGAAGGTGAATGTGCCGACTGATTTATCTCTGACTGAGCAAGGTGCTACATCGGCTTCGACATTCACTCCAGGTAGCTACACTGGCAGCAAGTATGCCTATGACGTCTATCTGACTTTCAATTCCGACGGGACAGTTACCTACAACACCAAAACTCAGCAATATAATTCCAGCACACAAAAGTGGACAACGGTTAATACAGTGGCGGCCACGACAGTGGCGATAAGTTCGCTAGCTAATTCATACGGGTTCACGGTGATACTTGTTAAGAATGGTGATGTCCATGTCCAAGGAACTCTGAACGGAAGCGTCACTGTTGTGGCGGACACAGCGGCCGGCTCCAGTGCAGACATAAGTTATACTGCAAGCACCACGGCGGGTACTGAACTTGGGTCACTTAACTCAGTCAAAACAAGCAGCTCGGCTAACGGGAATGTTATTATCGAAGGCAACCTTCTGTATAATGGTAATCCTACAAATAGCCCAACCAGTAACGGCACCGACATGTTGGGCCTTGTTGCAGGTAACAGCGTTGTACTAGATAATCAAACGAGTGCATCTGGTGTGCAAATTGACGCGGCGATTTTTGCCAGGCTCGGAAGTTGGGGATATTTAGACTATGATGGTAGTATTAATGGCTTTCCCACAAAACCGGGCACACTAAATCTACTTGGCTCCATAAGCCAGAACACACGCGGTCCTGTGGGTACCGCGAATTCTGATGGGACTGTAAAAACGGGTTATGTAAAGAACTACGTATTTGATCCGCGATTTCTAAACGAGTCTCCTCCTTATTACCCGATGGCTGTTAATCAATTTACTGTGATATCATGGTATGAGTAACACGCTAATTATAGGCATCGAATATTGAATTTCTGAATCCTATTTTTAACTCTCTGAGGGGAGGGAGGATCGTGTGCCCTAAGGAAGTGACTAATGAGGGATGTTGCGCATCGAACCGTTGTACCATTATAGGTATTCATGTATGGCAAGTCGCTCCGCAGTGACGATATCATTGAAATAGTATAACGTCAGAATGGGAGTAGCTCTCCGCCATGCCTCAATCCCTAACCACAATCCACGCATTAAAAATAATTGGGAATTATACCATGGAATTTTGTGTTGACTTTAGTATCTTATGTCGATATAAAAACAGGAGAAATACACCATGGTTAGTGATGTTCAAAAAAGATTAAAGATTGTTCAGACGTACAAGAAGATCGGCAGCCTTCGCGGCACCGCGGAGAAAACCGGAACTAACGTCAAGACAGTCAAGAAGTGGGTAGATAGATTCAAAAAGTACGGACAAAAAGGACTCGCTGACAAGCGGTTTAAGGTCGCCCCGAAAGGGAGATAAAGTCCTTACCCCAAGAACTGCTTAAGGCGTAGGTCGACCTGTTTGGTCGGCCTACGCACGGCGGTGAACGAAATATTGTCAGATGGACCCCGGTGGGGAAGTGTGTTACAAAATATCGATGTCAATAAATGCTTATGATGGACGCCGCAAACTCGAACGCAACGATTGAGCGGCGGAGTACCAGCTTCTGTAAATGGGCCGAACATATAACATTTTTTATTCTTGTTCCCACGTATAGCACTTATGGTATTGATGAAACAGGGGGGACATGTGCAAATGTCTAGTATGCGGAGAGAAAATAATTATCCGTAAGGCGAACAAAGTCTGCAGCAGGGGTACACTATTATCTTTTATAGGAATTTCCTGAAATGATTCAAAGTATGACCGGATTCGGCAGAGGTGAGGCCGTGATCGGTGAGTATTCTGCTTCTGCTGAAATAAGAAGCGTGAACAGCCGATACCTGGAAGTGAATGTGAAGCTTCCGCAGAATCTTTCCACTCGCGAGATCGATGTGAGGGAAATGGTTCGACAGCAAATCGGCAGAGGCAAACTATCAGTGATAATTTCATTGAGTGCCTCACGCGAAGACGGCGACGTTGCAGTTGATGCAGAGTCGGTGAAGAGAGTCATTGCACTTCTGAAGTCTTTGAAAAAATCTGCTCGTATTGCCGCTCCGATTAAACTTGAGCACATCTTAAGTTTCAAAGACCTGTTCAAAGGCGGTTCGGCCGAATCGGCGAACGGTGATGATTGGGAGGCGATAAAGAGTGCGGTCATTGCCGCGCTGAAACAATTGCAGGAGGCTAGAACTGCCGAAGGGCTTTCCTTAAGAAAGGACTTGAGCAAACGAATTGACGGGCTGGACATTGAGCTGAATAACGTGGAGAAGCTTTCCCGTTTGCACATTGAGGAAGAAAGATCAAAGCTGAAGCAAAAAGTTGACGAGATCTTGAGCGGGGAAAAAATCGATCCGGCGAGAATCGAGCTTGAAATAGTTCTGCTTGCGGATAAACTTGACATCACGGAAGAAGTCGTCAGGTTTAGGACTCACAATAATTTTTTTATGCAATTGCTTAATGGCGAGGAGTCGAACGGCAGGAGACTGAACTTTCTTCTGCAAGAGATGAACAGGGAAGCAAACACGATGGGGTCAAAAGTGTTTGATGCGGAGATGTCGCACTTAGTAGTGGAAATAAAAGAAGAGTTAGAAAAGATCAGGGAGCAGGTGCAGAATCTGGAATGAGCCGCCGCGGATTGCTTCTCGTAATTTCCGCACCGAGTGGAGCCGGCAAGACTACGATCGTCAAAGAAGTGCTGCGCCAATTTCCGACTTTCAAGTTTTCCGTATCCGCCACGACCCGGAAAATTCGTACGGGAGAAATCAACGGCAAAGATTATTTTTTTCTTACGAAAGATGAATTCGATAAAAAAATTGCCGACGGCGACCTCGTCGAGTATGAAGAAATTTATTCAAGCTATTATGGCACACTGAAGAGCGAAACCGAGAAAGCATTGAGCAACGGTGAAAATATGGTGTTCGATGTTGATGTTAAAGGTGGGTTATCGATCAAGAAAAAATTCCCGGAAGCCGTGCTCATTTTCATTAAACCTCCATCTATCGAAATTCTCAGGAAGAGACTTGAAGGACGCGGAAGCGAATCGAAAGAACAAATCGAGAGGAGAATGACGCGTGTCCCGATGGAGCTTGAGAAAGGCGACCTTTATGACTATATTATTATAAATGATGAGCTAAGAAAAGCGGTCAAGGAGGTTTTTGATATTATTAGTGCGGAATTATCTGAATGATATAATGAAAGGAGTTTTTGAATGGGACTGAAACCGATTGATGTTGCGCAGCTTGATATTGTTACAGGAAATGCTTATGAGGGAATCGTGGTCGCTTCGCAAAGAGCAAGGCAAATCAGCGATGAAAGGAAAATTGAGTTCAACCAGCGTCTCGAAGGAATCAAGCAAGTCCAAGAGCCTCTCGAAGAAGACGAAAAGGTCAATCCGGAACAAGTTGAGCTGGGCAAAGAATTCGATAAATACCCCAAGCCAACCGAACAAGCTCTCGAGGAGTTGCTTCAGGGCAAAATCGTCTATCGCTATAAATCCTCTGAATAAGCTCCATAGCTTATAGTTGTTAGCTCATGGTCCAATGCCCCTGATAAATGGACAAACTATCAGCTATGAGCCATAAACTATGAGCTACCCCTTTGTCTCTTAAAAATAAGAAAATAATTCTCGGTGTTTGCGGAAGCATTGCTGCTTACAAAAGCGTATTCCTGCTTCGCGAGCTTCGGAGAAAAGGCGCGGAAGTCAGAGTAGTAATGACTCCATCTGCCACAAAGTTCGTGTCACCCCTCACTTTCTCTTCCCTCTCTCAGAATCAGGTTTACGTTGAAATGTTTCCCGAACAAGATCGGTCCACTGGAGTCGGGACGTGGCACATTGATTTAGGATTGTGGGCAGATGCAATGTTGATTGCGCCTGCGACTGCTTCGACGATAGCAAAGATTGCCTACGGAATTTCAGATAACTTTTTGACTTCTATTGTTCTTGCGCTTCGCGCGCCGCTCATAATTGCGCCTGCGATGGACGTTGACATGTTTATTCATCCAGCCACATCATCAAATATTTCTAAGTTGAGGGAGCGCGGCGTTGTGATCGTTGATCCTGAAGAGGGGGAGCTTGCAAGCGGAATTAGTGGTGCGGGGCGTCTTGCAGAAGTGGAAAATATTGTTGGTAGCGTCGAACGGTTTTTTGAAAATCATCATCGTGATTTTTCCGGCAAGAAAATTCTTGTAACCGCCGGTCCAACACAAGAGCCGATAGATGCGGTGAGATTTATTTCCAATAGGAGCTCCGGCAAGATGGGATTTGCTTTAGCTTCCGCGGCAGCGAATCGCGGCGCAGAGGTAAAGTTAGTGTCAGGCCCGGTTTCACTTGAGACTCCTCGGACCGTGTTGAGGGAAAACGTTGCGACGACTGACGAGATGTACGAAGCCGTTAGTAAGAATATCGATTGGTGCGATGTGCTTGTGATGAATGCTGCGGTGGCAGATTATAAAGTTGCAAATCCTTCGGATGGTAAGATAAAAAAGGACGAGTCCACGCAGCCGCATGTCAATCCTAGCGTAAAAGATATTAGACTTGTCGAAACGGTTGACATTTTGAAAGCTGTATCTGAAAGAGAATCAAAAATCCCGTTTGCGAGCGGCAAAAAAATATTCGTCGGCTTCGCGCTTGAGACGGATAATGGTATTGAGAATGCTAAAAAAAAGCTAACATCGAAATCGTTAGACATGATCGTGTTGAACAATCTTCGCGATGAGGGAGCCGGCTTCGGCACTGACACAAACAAAGTGACTTTATTTTTCCCACATGGAGTGATGAAAGAATTGCCGCTCATGCCGAAGTATGAAGTGGCAATGAGGATACTGGACGAAGTGAAGGCACTACTTATTGAATATCCCGGTTAGGAGTGAGGAAGTACCAGTTTATGGACTTGCAGATTAATTTTTGATCAGGGGGCGAACAAATTTCAAGCGTCAAACTCAGAGTTAGGGGTTTACAAACAATTCTTGCCAAGAGAACGCATTGTTAGGCTAACCGCCATTCCATAATTCCCATTTTGTTGGAAGAGTTTCCATATCAACCAAAGTCCACCTTTCCACTAATTATAGTAGTTTACACTCTCTGTCTGTCAGTAACTACCACAAAAACGGTTGGTTATAGATGTGTCGCCGTTAATGCGGTCCGTTTTGAAGAAAAGGAAGCGCTACCAATATATTTGAATAAAGGTCATTTAATGACTTGACACGAATATTTTTGTCATTTAACTTATGGAAGCACTTCCATAAGAGAGAGGTCTAATGGCATTAAAGGTTACTATTTACGATATTGCAAGAGAAGCTAGTGTTGGGCTTGGAACTGTTTCCCGAGTTCTAAATAATCACCCCAGCGTGACGCCAGAGACGCGGAAGCGTGTCAAAGATGTTCTCAAGCGTCTAAAGTACCAACCGCACACTTACGCACAGCGCCTTGCTCGCCGTCAGTCGGAAACCATCTCGGCAATTATTCCCTTTTTCACCAATTATTTTTTTATCGAAGTTCTGCAAGGAGTGCAGGATAAAATATCCCAGCTTGGCTACGATTTGGTTTTATATGGTGTCAACAACATTGATCAGGTAGAGGCATATATCGCTCGCGCACTCCAACGCGGAAAAGTCGACGGAATCCTTTTCTTCTCAATGAAACTACCCGATAAGATTGTCACCCGGCTCAAGGAAACTACTGTGCCGATGGTATTGGTTGATACGACGCATTCGGATTTCGATTCCATCTCCGTTGCAAACACGGAAGGCGCCTATGCTGCAACGACCCACCTCATCGAACTTGGTCATGGTACAGTTGGCATGGTGGACGCGAAGCTTGTCAGTACACCGGCGATTGAACGCCTGCAAGGGTATAAGCAAGCTCTCACAAATCATGGCATCAAGTTCTCAGAAAATCTTGTAAAGATGGGAATCAATAATAAGCAGGATGGATTCAATCGTGAGGCGGGATATGAGGCAATGATGGAGTTTATCAAAATGGGAGAGGAAATGCCGAAAGCATTTTTTGTTTCATCAGATATACAGGCGATGGGAGCTATTACCGCGTTGAATGAAAATAAATTCAGGGTACCGGAGGATGTAGTGGTTGTCGGTTTTGACGATATCGAATTGGCGAAACACATCAAACTCACGACGATGCGTCAGCCGATGTACCAAATAGGAGTTCTTGCCATCGAACGACTTGTTGCAAGGATGGCAAATCCCGATATGGAAATCCTTCATACAACATTTTCGCCGACTCTTATTGTGAGAGAAAGTTGTGGCGCTCTCAGGAGAAATCAAAATTGAGGTAAATCATGCGGAGATTTGTCACAGCTTCATTAGTCCTTTTATTATCGATGAAAGTTTTCGCGGGAGATACCGGAAAGGTTGCCGGCAGAGTTGTAGATGCAGCAACCAAAGAGCCGTTGACCGGTGCGAGTGTACAAATAGTCGGAACAACGCTTGGTGCCGCGACTGATCTTGACGGGAGATATACCATACTTAATGTCCGGCCCGGAATTTACACTGTTCGAGCAAGTGCAGTTGGGTATCAAGCCGTTGAAATAAAAGACAATCGAGTTTCAATCGATCTCACGACGGAAGCTGATTTCAATTTGAGTGAGTCGGCTGTTACCACTGAAGATGTTGTAGTAACAGCAGAACGTCCTCTCGTACAGAAAGACATGACAGCCTCCACGGCGGTAGTCGATAGTAAAGAAATCGAAGCTCTGCCAGTTACAAGTTTCCAGGATGTTCTGAATTTACAGGCTGGAATATACACCGATAGAAATGGCACGCTTCACTCCAGGGGAGGACGAGGCGGTGAGGTAACGTATATGATTGACGGTGTGCCGGTAACCGACAGTTACGATGGATCAACAGTCGTTGATGTCAATAAGAATTCAATTCAAGAAATGCAGCTTGTCACGGGGGCTTTCAGTGCCGAGTATGGTCAGGCTATGAGCGGAATTGTTAACATTGCAACCAAGACTGGCGGGGATGACTTCCACGGATCTGCTACGGCATATACCGGTGGATATGTGACAAGCAATTCCGATATTTTCGCCGGCTTGCAAAAAATAAACCCTCTGAACTCAAGTTGGCTTGAAGCTTCGCTCGATGGTCCAATTGTAAAGGACAAGCTGACCTTTTATGCGGATGCGAGATATTCATATGACGGCGGTGACATATACGGGATCAGGAAATTCAACACCTATGATATCAGCAATACATCGGCCGCAAGTGAGGCCGGTTGGACAATTCAAGAAACCGGCAATGGAGCCTTGGTTCCGATGGCTCCTGACTTAGAAGCCTATGGCCAGGGAAAAATAACCTATAAACTGGCACCTGAATTTCAGGTCTCTTATAATTTTATCCTTGACAATACCCGCGGCAAAGATTTCGATTGGAACTACAAGTACAACCCAGATGGAGAACTCAGCAATTTCAAAAAGGGTTATCTTAATACATTAAATATTACACATACACCAAGCGCTACGACTTTCTATACCATCGGTGTCGCGTACTACTTTAGAGACTATAGAGAATACTTAGACGAAAATCCGTTTTCCCTGTCTGACTTGTTCACGCGGAATGATCCATTTAATCAACAGTATGTTCACACTGCTCTTCTCGTTCAACCTGAAGGCACTTTCTATACTGGCGGCGACAATATGGCAAACAACATTCACAGCACTGATACTTATGTAGCTAAGTTTGACATCACAAGCCAGGTGACGCAAATACACATGGTGAAAGCAGGGGTCGAATTCGACCAATACCGTCTTTTCCTGCACGATATCAATCTCCAGATGTCTCCTATAGACATAAACAGAAATCCGATCGCGGATGGTAATCCATTCTTGATTGGACCCGTGGTGATTCCACCTCTTTCCAGCTCGAACAATCTTCTTTATACGCACAACCCACAGCAGTTTGCTGCGTATGTACAGGATAAGATGGAATATCAATCGCTTATCATTAATCTCGGACTGAGATTCGACTGGTTTAATCCTGACGGACAAGTATTGTCGGATCCCGCCGACCCCAATATTTACACTCCCCTTGAGCCTCAAAACCAGGATAGTGTCGTTGCCCCCGGCGGAACTCCTGAACAGGCAATTGCAGCCCGCATGAAGTACTGGTACAAGAATGCAACCGACAAGTGGCAGTTGAGTCCGAGACTTGGAGTATCCTTTCCCATTACCGACAGAGGAATTGTCCATTTTTCTTACGGACTTTTTTTCCAGATGCCTTCATTCGACGAGTTGTACGAGAACCCCGGATATAAACTCAACGTGACTGGCGGAAACACGGATCTTGGAGTTATTGGGAATCCGGATCTTCAGCCCGAGGAAACAACCAGCGGAGAGCTTGGATTGCAGCAGCAATTGACTGACGATATTTCCATGGACATAACAGCGTTCTTCAGAGATATACGTAATCTTGCCGGAACTTTAAATGAAATCGAATACGTATATGGAGGTTCTGATATTTACAGCAAGTATGTCAATAGTGATTTCGGCTTTATCAAGGGAATAACACTATCATTTGATAAACGTTTTTCCAAAGGCATATCAGCGACCCTTGACTATACTTTTCAAATTGCTAAAGGTGATGCGTCAGA
>JBAPNE010000137.1:0-10739 GCA_049278975.1 Candidatus Kryptoniota bacterium | reverse complement strand
GCTTTCTAACAGAACACGTCCACAAAATTCATCGGCACCGGATTTCATCAAGCAGTTTGTGAATTATGGTGCTGGTCCGCGCGCCTCACAGTATTTGGTCCTCGCTGCAAAATCGAACGCCGCACTCTACAACAGACTCAGTCCAGATATCGACGACATAAAGAAAAGTGCTCTTCCGGTCTTGAGACATAGAATAATAACCAACTTTAACGCCGAAGCGGAAAATGTGACAACCACGGAGATAGTCAGACGACTTCTTGAGTCATGAACAGTGAAGTCCTCGTAACGTGGACTAAAAATAAAGTTTAACCGCAAAACTCGCGAAGTGGTACAAAGGATTATATGTTTCGTTCCCTGAATTTTTTTAACGTTCCCTTTGCTGTTCGTGTGGTCAGCTTTTTCATCCGAGTTTCTATCGAGATTTTTGTTTTTTTGATCGTTCTGTCAATTGCAGTTGATCCATCATTTGCGCAAAACAAGTACTGGGTTTTCTTCAAAGATAAACCGAATGTTGACGCATTCACGCGGCGTTCAAAAGATGAATCGGTTGAAACATATTTAGTCGGCAGCGGTGTGCTTACTCAGCGCGCAATCAATCGGCGATTGAAAGTCCTTCCTCCCTCAGCGGTTGTTTCGAGCTCCGACCTTCCGGTTTATTCTCCCTATTTAGACAGTTTGAAATCAGACGGCTTGACGGTTATAGGAACGAGTCGATGGTTCAACGCGGCTGTCGTTGTCGCGGACACGGTTCATCTGAAAATGGTTCAGCAATTACCATTTGTTGTCGCGACAAAGAAAATTGTTTTTTATACTTCTCGAATTGGACCGGTAAATCCGGTACGGGCATCTCAGAAAATTCCGATGAGAGTTTCTTCACAGCTTGGGGACTCAAGTTTTTATGGACCTTCTTTTACACAATATGAACTCAGTGGGATTCCACAAGTGCATTCGTTGGGAATAAACGGCAGCGGTGTCTTAATCGGGATGCTCGACACCGGATTTCGATATGAAACGCATGATGCATTAAAAAATATAAGAATTGTCGGAGAGCACGACTTTATCCAAAACGATTCCATAACTGAGAATCAGCGGGGCGATGCGTCCGATCAAGACAATCATGGCACATCTACGTTATCGGTGCTCGGGGGGTATTCGCCGGGAAACATTGTTGGAGTTGCCTACGGTGCTGATTTTATGCTTGCGAAGACAGAATATGTTCCTGTGACAGACTACAAGTGGGAAGAAGATAACTGGGTTGAAGGAATCGAGTGGATGGAGGCGCGGGGAGTCGATATTGTTTCGTCTTCGCTTGGCTACGATATTTTTGTTGATTCATCCGGGGCCATCGATTCTTCCGAATCTTATTTCTGGTCGCGCGGTGACTTCAACGGCAAAACGGCACTTGCGAGTATTGCAGCGACCAGAGCAGCGGATCTAGGAGTTATTGTAGTTGACGCGATGGGAAATGAAGGAAACGGCAACGGAACAATCGGGACGTTGCTCATTCCCGCAGATGCCGACAGCATAATTTCTGTTGGAGCAGTGAATTCGAACGACGACCTTGCCTACTTCAGTTCGACCGGCCCGACAAACGATGGCAGAATTAAACCGGACCTTGTGGCAGATGGAGAGGGTGATTATGTTGCAGTTGTGCCTGGACCCGATACTTATGCCTACGAAAGTGGTACATCTTTTTCCACACCGATTACTGCCGGTGTAGCAGCGTTGATACTTTCCGTTCGGCCGGATTTCACGCCAATGCAGGTTATTAACTTACTCAAATCGACGGCAGTTAAAGTCAATGACCCGACATTTCCCACGAGGACTTCAACATATCCGAACAACTTTTACGGTTCGGGCATTGTGAATGCTTGGAATGCGATAAAAGTTCTCGGCATTGCCGGCATTTCCGATTCCGAAAACCTTTCACTTTTCAATAATTATCCGAACCCATTCAACTCGGAAACGAATATCAGCTTTGTATTGAAGAACGATTTTTATGTGAGCATAGATGTGTTTGACATTCTCGGTAGAAAAGTAAAAGCTGTTTTCGCTGGGGAGTTGTCGTCGGGTTATCAGAAGTTTATTTGGAACGGCATATCGAATAACGGTCAAGATGTCAGCAGCGGAGTTTATTTCATCAGAGTTAATGTTGCTGGCTCAGTAAAAGTTCTCAAGTCGCTTTATTTGAAATGAATTTTTCAATTCGCTTCGATATTCCTTTTTACATTTTGGCTTTGTTTGCAGTCGTAGCGGCAGTGATATCTTATCTAATGTACTATGATGCAGTGGGCATTTCTAAATCAAGTAAGAATTTATTAGGTGTGCTGAGGACATTATCGATCTTTCTTCTCTTGCTTACAGTTGCGAATCTTGTTACCGATTTTGTCCGGTTCACGAATAAGAAACGTGACGTTTTCGTGCTCGTCGATGATTCGAAGAGCATGTCTTTAAGTGATGGTACACTCAACCGTACACATGTTATAAAAAGTGTTTTGCATTCCATCGCGGGTTTATCGGATAATTTCGACATCGTTCCGATAATATTCGGTGATCACGTCATGCCTTCTTCAAAAGATTTCGATTCGTTGAAGTTTGATCAGCCGGCGACGAACATTGAGTCGGCAGTGGTTGAAGTCTCGAAGCAATACCAGCAAATGCCGGGGCAAGCCGCATTTGTTATTCTGCTAAGTGATGGTGATTACAACGCGGGAGGAAATCCGATTGATCTAGCTCGCAGTTTGTCAATTCCAGTTTACTCAGTAGGAATCGGAGATTCAACGCAACCGAAGGATGTTGCAATCAGACAGCTGATCCCATCTCCGTCAATTTATGCGGGAAAGAAAAATATTGTTAGAACTATTATAAGTTCATTTGGTTTCGGCGGTAAGGCTGTGGTTGCACGGTTGACGGATGACGGGAAAGAAATAAATTCGAAAGATATTACGGTGCCGGAAAATGGCGATGTTGAAGTGTCATTCGATTACACTCCCTATGAAACGGGCACGCACATACTGAAAGTCTTTATCGCGCCGCAGAAAGGGGAAGGCAGCGATAGAAATAATTCGGCAACGGCGACTGTGGACGTTCAGAAAGGAAAGTATTCGATCCTTTTAGTTGCAGGTGAACCGGCGATTGATGTCGCGTTCCTGCGAAGAAATATTGAAGAGAACAGCGATTTTGATTTAAGTGTCCTGGTACAAAAAAATGCGGGCACTTTTTATTTGCCAATTGGAAAATCGCTTCAGGCAGGAGATTCAGGTGAAGGTACTCCGGCAGAGACCTTATCGAAAAAATACGATGCTGTTTTGCTTTATGATTTTCCGAACTTGCATTCTTCAGAAACGCTTCGAATGGTTTCAGATATTTTGAATTCATCCGAAGTTCCGTTTGCATATTTTGCAGGAAGAGATTTTTCCGCCGCGCAGGTAGGCAAATTGCCAAGGCTTCCGTTTTCTGTCCAGGGTTCTCAAAACCCGGAAAATTCTGAAACCCAGGAAATCGAGATCGGAATTTCCACATTGGGGATGGAGACAATTCCCGCAAGTTTGCAGTCGATGTATTCTTTATTGAGCTCGAACGCAAATTCGATTCCGCCTTTGTATTACCAGAGAATTGAATGCAAGCCCGCTAATGCAGCGACGCCACTCGCAGTTCCGGTTTTGAATGGTGTTCAATTAGATACCCCAATATTTTTTGTAAGTCAAATTGGCAGGAGCGCCGCTTTCCTCGCGTATGGCTTGTCGAGAATGCAGCTCATGAGTTCACTCAGCGGGCTTAACAGTGGCTTTCTAGAGGATTTCTTGACAACTCTTATAAGGACTTTGATGAGCAGCGGCAGGCAAAAAGCTTTGACCGTCCGCTCGGATAAAACAATTTATGATCCGTCAGAAACAATCAATATGAACGCCCTCCTTTTAGATCAATCCGGCTCGCCTATCAGTGATGCAACCGTCGATGTGATCATAAGGAAAGAATTAACTCATCAGGTCGTGAACGATGTCCAACTTAATCAGACGGGTGACGGAGGCTATGTTGGCAGCGTAAGTGGCCTTGGAGAAGGGAAATATTTTTATACTGCGCATGCGAATTCAGCATCGGGTTTTTTAGGCGTCGATAGTGGTACAGTTGTCGTTGAGCCGTTGAACGCGGAGTTTGCGCAAACTTCCATGAATCCTCAATTCTTGAGACAGCTTGCGTATGTGACTGGCGGCGAGTTCGTGACACCGTCGGAATTCATACATAATGGATTGCAAATCAACCCCGAATGGAAAGAGCCGGTTCGATTGTCAAATGTTAACAGGTTTGAGCTGCTATCTTCACTGCCGATCCTTGCCGTTGTGTTTGTGCTGCTCGCAGTTGAATGGGTGCTGAGGAAAATTCTTGGATTACCATAGAATCCATTTAATAATTCAAATTCCAAAACTTCGACTTAAATGTTAATCTTGCCAACAGGATCCAGCCGAAATTGAATTGTTTTTCTCAACTTTATTCATTCACTTAACTTTTTCTTAATATTAACTTAACATCTAAGTCAATGCTTCTGGCTACTTTAAGCCTATGGCTGTTGAAATAGAAAATATCTTTTTACCGGAGCCGACCAGGAAGGTGGAAAAAAGATCGATTTTCGATGCCGACTTTGTTTTCAAAGTCTTCGTGGGATTCTTCGCATCCATTGTAATCGTAATTCTTGTCTGGCAGGGAATCCAGCTTTACATGTCATCGCGGCTTGCATTTAGCTCGCTCGGCTTCTGGACATTTGTTAAAGGAACCACGTGGGATCCGGTAAGCGGAGTTTTCGGTGCGCTGCCTTTCATTTACGGAACTATCGTGACAGCGTTCTTGTCGCTCATGATCGCAACGCCTCTTGGAATTGGCACAGCGATTTTTCTTGCGGAACTCTCTCCCAAATGGCTAAAAAAATCTCTCCAGCCGCTTGTCGAGCTTCTTGCGGGAATTCCGAGTGTTATCTACGGCCTTTGGGGAATATTTATCTTATCTCCGTTGATGGCGAGTACAGTTGAGCCGTTCCTTGCGAATAAGTTTGGCTTCCTCCCGATTTTCAAGGGTTACCCTCTCGGTGTAGGATTTCTTACAGCCTCAATTATTTTAGCAATAATGATTGTACCGTTCATAATTTCAGTATCGACGGAAGTTCTGAGCACAGTTCCGACGGCGTTGAAGGAAGGGATGTACGCACTAGGAGCGACAAGGTGGGAAACGATGAAAAAGATCGCGCTTCCTTTTGCGAAGAGCGGGATATTCGGTTCGATATTATTAGCGCTTGCAAGGGCTCTCGGCGAGACCATGGCTGTTACCATGGTTATCGGAAATACTCCGCAAATCAGCAAGTCATTGTTCGCTCCCGGATACACAATGGCTGCGGTTATCGCAAATGAATTTACCGAGGCAACGTCAGACTCATATTTATCTGCATTAGTAGCAGTTGCGTTTATCCTTCTGCTTATAACACTATTAGTTAACGCGGCAGCGAGGTGGTTGATTTGGCAAACAACTCGAACAAAATGAGTCATACAGTTTTTTCGGGCGCCGGGCTTCCGTATTGGCGGAGGAAAATTACAAGTGGACTTTTCTCGGTCCTTTTTTCCTCCAGCGTACTGATCGTCCTCTTTCCACTTCTTCTCATCCTTGGCTATCTATTTTTTAAAGGCGCTTCGTCGATCAATTTCAATTTTTTTATTCACAGGCCCGCTCCCGTCGGCGAAAGTGGCGGCGGTATGGGTAATTCAATTATAGGCTCTCTTTATGTTGTCGGACTTGCTTCATTGATTGGAATTCCGGTCGGACTCTTCGGCGGAATATTTCTAGGTGAGTTTCCACACAATAAGTTTTCTAATATTGTACGGTTTGTCGCCGATGTATTGAACGGGACGCCTTCAATTGTTATGGGTGTATTTGCTTACACTGTTGTCGTGCTTCCGATGAAGAGTTTTTCTGCTCTCGCTGGTGGATTTGCGCTCGGTGTAATGATGATACCGACCATCCTTCGTACCACTGATGAAATTCTGCAGACGGTTCCTATCTCAATTCGGGAAGCATCGCTGGCTCTTGGTGTTCCGTATTGGAGAACCGTCCTGTCAGTTGTTTTGCGAAGTGCGAAAAGTGGAATTATCACCGGCATTCTTCTCTCCGGAGCAAGAATTCTCGGCGAGACTGCTCCGTTGCTTTTCACGAGTTTCAATAATGCTTTTTTCAGCCACAGCCTTGTTCAGCCAATTTCAACTTTGCCCGTTCAGATTTTCAATTACGCGATTTCACCTTATGAAGATTGGCATAGGCAGGCATGGGCAGGCGCGCTCCTGCTTGTTCTCAGCATACTGATAGTTAATCTTGTTGTGCGAATTTTTTCAAGACAGAAATATGAACAGGTAGTATGACGAATTTTGTAGATAATATCCGAATAAATCCCGATAGAAAGGTTGCTACCGGAACAGGCATAGTGGCACAGGATTTAAAGGCATACTTCGGGAAACTTCAAGTGCTGAAGGGGATCAACATTTCGATGCAGAGAAATCTTGTGACGGCCCTCATCGGGCCTTCCGGCTGCGGCAAGACAACTTTTCTCCGGACTTTAAACCGGATGCATGAGCTTGCTAAAGATGCATCCATAAAAGGGAAAGTATTGGTTGATGGTACAGACATTTACGCGCCGAACGTCGATCCGGTTCTAGTGAGGAGAAAAATCGGAATGGTGTTTCAGAAACCAAATCCGTTTCCCACGATGTCGATCTACGATAACGTCGTTGCCGGATTGAAGCTTACCGGCAGGCATTCGCGGAAAGGGCTTGACGATATTGTCGAGAAGACTTTAATTCAGGCTGCACTTTGGGATGAAGTAAAAGATTTGCTTCATAAATCAGGCGCAAGTCTTTCGGGCGGTCAGCAGCAGAGACTCTGCATAGCAAGAACGCTTGCGGTCAATCCTGAAGTGATATTAATGGATGAGCCTGCGAGCGCCCTCGATCCTCTCTCGACGGCGAAAGTTGAAGAACTAATTTTCCAGTTGAAGGACAGTTATACGATCATCATTGTTACACACAACATGCAGCAAGCTGCAAGGGTGAGTGACTATACTGCCTTTTTTTATTTGGGAGAACTTATCGAGTTCAGCGGAACCAGCGATATGTTCACACGGCCGAAAAAGAAGCAGACGGAAGATTACATCACCGGGAGATTCGGATAAGAGTTTAGGAAACTCTTGCTCTATCCAACTGAGCTACAGGGGCAGGCTCTGATTACAATTAATACAAAAAAGATGGGGGATTTTTTTAAAGGCACTGTCGCAAGTTTGCTGGCTAGTACAAAGAGGTGTTAATTTTTGGGGAGCGAAAGAGTTGCTAGTGCATAAATATATGTGCTTATCCGACCTGCTCATTTAAACCTATTCCGCCTGAATTTTGAAAATTAACATCCGCATTTAGTGTGCTAATCGGATAGGCACGTAAATATATTTTGACAACAATTATCTATGCCCATTTGAAGCCAAATAATCTGAGAGAAGCAATTATCTCTTTAGAAGATTTAATTATTTAGAATTTCTATTAACCCGTCCAGAAGATCCTTGTCGTTGTCTATCGTCTTTTTAAAATGGATATTCCCGTCGCACCCCTTTACAGAACATTTGTTGGCGTCAAAGTTAAGCCAATTGCCTTGCTGGTCAGACGGAAAAAGAACAATATGTTCTTTAGTACACTTTGCAATAATAACTTCATGACTCTTCATATTTTC
Organism: Candidatus Kryptoniota bacterium; assembly: GCA_049278975.1. Taxonomy (GTDB): domain Bacteria; phylum Bacteroidota; class Ignavibacteria; order Kryptoniales; family JAKASW01; genus JAKASW01. The sequence goes on along the minus strand of JBAPNE010000137.1, from coordinate 2,990 downwards.
CACCACGTATATTATTAAACAAATAACCGATTGTTAATAGGAAGTTCAAAGATATTATTTGTTTCCTTCTTTTAGTTGCTTTAAATAATCCTTCTCCGCTTTCTCCTTTTCTTTTGAAAGGCTATCAATACTATCAAAGATAGCTTTAATGGCATTTTCAATCTCTCCGATTTTCTTCTGGTCACTGTTCTTTTGGGCTTCTTTAAAATCATTCATCAACCCATCAATATCAATTTTGAATTGTTTAATTGTATCAGCGTACTGCTCGCTAAACTCTTCTGGTTTCATTTCTTCTCCTTTATCTTGTTAAATCAATAACTCCCTCGCTTTCGGAAAAGCTGACTCTCGGAAACTTCACCTCACCACGTTTTGCGGTTCTAACTCTTGCTTGCCACTTTAGCATTAAGAATATAGACCATTAGACGGATAGATTGTTGAAATGTTTCTGAATCGATTCCACTACTTGACAATTCGAAAAAAATGCGTTAATCTCTGGAGTCAACATCGTGGCATAATGCACAACCAAATTGCGGGGAGACTTGATCATGAGAAATATTTACTTCGTGATTTCTGGTATCTTATTCTTATCTTTCCCGGCGCTCAGCTTGGCACAGCGTCATCAGTTTGGATCTGAGGAGAGGTTCTTGAAGGGGGCATGGGGGATGGCTAAAGAATCAGTAAAAAGAATACAGAACTTTATACCTGACTCTGAGGATGACAGTGATATGTATGGTGTAGTGAGCAGGTACGATAATGATTGTGCCGTTGATTACCGTTTCTATCGTGACAAACTATATGCTGTGGATTATATTTATAATGACGGGCACCAGAATCTTAGTGGTGCTGTCGCTTACTCTCTGAACAGTTGTGTTGAGGTCTATAACCAGCTAAAAGAGGAGATGATAAGCGATTATGGAAAACCCCACCAGGAGAGGCGAGAGTGGGAACCAGCCGCTGGTGTCCTCTGGGATTCAACGTATTGTGGGTTCTATGTTAGTCTTGGATATCTTACTTACAGTTGTACTTGGTCGTATACTAACGGGACCAGAGAACTGAAGCTCTTTGGCGGGAACCATAGAATAAAACTTATTGAGGAAGAGAAGAATCCTGTTTATGCCCCTCCAGAATCCCCAAAACCCAAAAAGCAAACTCATGATTACCTTGGATATATTCCTGTAATATTTATCCGATTGGACGGAGTATTGCAGCAGCTCTACGCCAAGTACGAGGGAATACGAGAGACCGGGTATTTTGATCTGTACAATGAAAATTCTTTTACGGTGTTCGGAGGAAAAGGTGTTGAGGTGGCGAGGCTCCTCAGACAGGCGGCCAATGCCGCAGTAGACCTGGCGGTCAGGAGTTCTTATGAAACTGTTGGTTCAGTCCCCGACGGCGATAGAACAACAACAATCGGAATTGTTGACCGCGAAGAAGTAGGCGGACATTCCGTATGGGTTGGAAGCGTTCTTAACGGAAAGGTTGCAACCGCCTTTATCATGTCCCCTCAAAATGCATTTCAGGTGGCAAGCCAAATCGAGAATTATCTACGTCACACAATGCCGAGTAAGAAATAAAGTTTTGATGAGAATTTACTGTGTAGTAAAGTGCGTAATGATTCTATCGTTTATGAAATGTAGAATCTTGGGAAATGGAGTTCCTCGAAAGTATTTATAAGTTGATGGCATAGGAACCCATCCTCATAATAAATGGATGGGTTGCCGATCCTCTAATTGCAACATAGAATCCCGCCACACCCATACAACTTCTCTTTTTTCATAACATCTAGTGCGAAGCTTTTCCTTCTTTTTATTAAATTAACCAAACTAAAAGGAGCGGTGGAAAGCTTTTTGATCCACGATTTTTTAATGTGAAGATGGTTCTAATCAACAAGGAGATTCTCATGAGAACGATTCGTATTTTTTTAGTCTTACTTTTAGAAGTGCCTTTGCTCTGGGCACAATCGAATAATATTTTTGCACCACTCGATTTGCCGGCACCGAACAGCATTCGTACCACGGACGGCAGACCGGGACCAGATTACTGGCAGCAGCGTGCTGATTACAAGATTCGAACGTCGCTCGACACTGTTGCAAGCAGAGTAACCGGTAGCGAGACTATAACTTACACAAATAATTCACCGGAGCCGCTTGACCATCTCTGGCTTCAATTGGATCAGAATTTATTTAAGGAAGAAAGCCGTGGAAATTACGAGTATGATTCTCCGGGAATTAGATGGAGAGGCGCATTCAAGAATGGCGGCGACGAGTTGAGCAGTGTGGTCGTGGCACAAGACGGAAAAGAAGAGGAAGCTCATTTCATTGTTGACGATACAAGAATGCGAATCGATCTCAGCAAACCTTTAAGGGCCAACGGAGGAAAAATTGAATTGGAAATCGGCTGGTCATTTGTGGTACCGAAATATGGCTCAGATCGAATGGGAAGATTTGAATCGCATGACGGAACAATTTACGAGATTGCACAATGGTATCCTCGAATGTATGTCTATGACGATGTGAACGGCTGGAATCCGATGCCATATCTTGGTGAAGGGGAATTTTATCTTGAATACGGTAATTTTGATGTTGAGATAACTGTGCCGAGAGATTACATCGTGGTTGCAACTGGCACGCTTCAAAATCCTGCGCAGGTTTTGACAAAGATGGAACGCAGCAGGCTTGAAGAAGCACGCAAATCAGATTCGACGATCCACGTTATCTCGGCGGAGGAAATTGCCCAACCGAGCACACGTCCGCCGGGGAATGGAAACCTTACCTGGAAGTTTCGTGCTGAGAATGTCCGCGATTTTTCCTGGGCTGCGTCCAAAGCGTTCATCTGGGATGCTTCACACTGGGACAATATTTTGTTGATGGCGGTATATCCAAAAGAAGGGATCTCCACCGACACCGCTCGTGGGCCAGGGTGGGAAAAGGATGTCGAGTTCATGCGCCATACTTTCAAGTTCTATTCTGAAAGGTATTATCATTTTCCAT
>JBAPNE010000136.1:0-6141 GCA_049278975.1 Candidatus Kryptoniota bacterium | reverse complement strand
AATTAGATGCTGAAACAAGTTCAGCATGACGGATGGTAGCAAACTGAGCCACCACCTGAAATCTCTAAATGTTGAATCCTGCTGTGGAAAGTCCAGAGATGGATTACCTGACGCGGTCTTGAAATTTCAGGTTAAAGTGTTCATTACAGATAGCGCCGATTGCAGAATTCGAGATTGCACCACGATATATAGATGCCTGACCTGCCCCCCAAAGAGTGAGCCGGTTTTATGCTAGTTCGAAAATACCACCACTAACTTATCGGTGGTACATAACTGCGGGAGCAGGCCAATGCCGTCATGATTCGGTCAGTCGCAAACCTGCATATGCATGAGGCATCAAATGGATTGCAGCAGCTGGAGGCTAAGAGGCTCCCGTCTGAATTCTTGGTCTTGCTGTTCTCCTCATCAGCCTACCTGGCACAGGAACAATAGGAAATTGTTTCTGGCCATAATGAAGTCATTTCTTCTCAATAACTAAAACCCCAAAACTCTCCTCGCCATTTCCAAGATCAATCATCGTCGGTGTGTAAATGCGATGCGAGGTCTCGTCGAGTGCCATGGTTTTCGCCTTTGGAAGTGTAGCGATGTTTTCAACCAATGAGAAATCGTTTGACGAGTTCTCTTTTATTTCAGTTATCGTTCCATCACCGTTGGAACAGAATGCAACACTGGTTGCAGGATCGAAAGCGCAAGCATCGACTCCGGCTCCAATAGGAAATCTCGCAATTACTTTGCCTGAATCGGCATCGACGACAACCATTATCTTGTTTCTCCCGCCGATGAACAGCCTATTATGGTTCCGGTCGATTGCCATACCTGTTGGTGTGGCGCAGGGACTGATGGACCACTTAGCGATCACCTGAAGTGTCTGCGGGTTCAGGACATCGATTGAATTTTCCTCTTCAAGGTTCACGAACATTCTCCCTCTGAAGTCGGAAACTGCAAATTCCGGTGCGCCGTCAAGCTTTATCGTTCCGACAACATCTCCTGTCTCAGCATCGATAGCAGTTGCATTCGAGCTGTGTCCGTTGAAAGTGAAAATGCGGTGTGTGAAAGGATCGTATGCGATTGCGTCCGGGTCGTCGCCTGTCGTTTTAGTTTTATATATCGTCCTCGTGGTTTCCAGATCGAAAATCGTCACAGAATTATCTTTGCCGTTACTGATGAACCCTTTGGAATTTTCTTGAGCGAACGCTATTCCATGGACGCCATTGAGGTCGGTGATCTTGCCGATGAGGGAATCTTTCTGAATGTCTATGACATCCACCTCGCTCGAATGGGAAACATATAGCCTGTGCATCGAAGTGTCAACCGAAAGATAATCCCATTTGGGTTCGCCGCCGATCACGATCCTGTCTATAATTTTGTAGCCCGGCGATTGAGCGAAAAGGTTTGGCTGCAGAAACATGACTGCGAGAATTAGCTGGAAAATCTTCAGAGGCTTATTCATTTAAAATATCCTTTCTTCGTAATAATTATTTCTCGGTTTCGTATCGATCGATAACCTGAAGGTTGTGCCCCGGTCGCGCATCGACGGTTTTCAACTCCGCATTGTTTCCTTCAATCGTAATAAAGGTGATGCATGGAAATGATTTTTCTGAAGGAGTAAATGCAGTCTTGGGGCTGTCTGGTGAAGGATCTTTAAAACTTGCACCGCCTGTCCCGTTGATGACGTGGACAATCCCATCTTTTTCGTCAAGCGTTCCGTCCGGACGTAACGGCTTCGTTCTGAGATAAATGTGCGCATGCCCGTTGAATATAAATTTGCAATGATGCTTGTAAAGGCTTTTGACCCACCCCATGCAGGTTGCAGCGTAGCTTTCTTTGTACGACAGGTCACCGTAAGTCGGATTGTGCCAGACGCCGATGATCCAGTCTGTATTTGGAATGGTTGTCAGAAGACTATCAAGCCAATGCTGCATAACGTTTTTGCTAGTTGCATACCCGTCGCAGAAAATTACATCGACGTTGGAAATATGGACGGAGTAAAAATGTGTCGAGCCATCGGCGGAATTCGTCGGCAAAATTCCCGCGGTGTATTTATCGAAGTTTTCTTTGCCTGAGCTGTCCTTGAATTCGTGGTTGCTCGTGCACATGAAGAATTTTCCTTTGACAAAGATGCTGTCAACTCCGGGATAATGCAGGCTTCGCTGCCATGATGCGTCTGTTCCGTCGTGCGTAAGATCCCCGCAATGAACCTGGAAATCCCAATCGGTGATTTTGTACAGTAGGATGTGGGCAATGTTCGAGCAGGCATTCTCCGCATTTTCTCGTGAGTCGCCCCAAAGGGCTATCTTAACTTTCTGCTGAGCGAAAAGTCCCGGTTGAAACAATGTGAAACTAAGAAGAAGTAGTAGCGATAAATATCTGATGTTAAATTTGCATCTCATGATAACTCCGTTGTGGTTTGTAAAATCAAGTGCTCCAAGTTAAGATAAGCACTCTCGCATTTGCGTCCCTGCTATTTCCTTATTACCGCTTCGTGGAGCAGCACGTTTTTCTCATCGAACATTCTAAAGTCTAACGAATCGCGAAACGCAGTAACCGAGAGAAAACCTAATGAACCTTTGCCATATATGACATCTTTGCGCTGGTTCACATCCCGGTGCTCTGCTCCGCCACCGCACACAAAGAAATTCATCGCATTGTCCGTGAGGTGCTGCATCACGTGATCATGTCCGCAAATGTATACTGGAACATGATGACTTTCTAGGATAGGCAATACGGCGGATTTCAATTCGGGTGTGTCTCCATGCTTTGGCGCCGCTGAGTAAATCGGATGGTGCCCGACGACAATCACCCATCGGTCGGTCTCTACCGACAAGAGTGAATCAAGCCAGTGTGTTTGCTTCGCAATATCCTGTCCTTTGACGTGGTATTGCTCATTCTGTTGCTGGTATTCTGTAACGAACGGAGACGTGTCCAAATGAACGATGAGTATTTTTGTCGTGTCGTCGATCTTCTCTTCCTGCGTGTAATATCTGGAATAGAACTTCCAGCGTTTCGAGTATTTAGAATAGTCGAGTTCGGCATCGGCGCTGCCGCGATAGTCATGATTGCCGAGGGTCGGATACCATGGTACGTGGAGCGATGCATCGGAGTAAATATCCTCGAATTCGGTTTCCCAGCGAGGATCGGTCGCGCTTGCGATTCCTTCGCCATGATAATTATCTCCAAGCGTGACGACAAATTGATCGTGGCTTGCCTGAGCTTCCCTGCCCATAGCTGTTGCAACCGCTTTCTGATTTTCTGAAGCAAATCCTCCCCAGTCGCCTATTATCAGGAAACGCGCTGAAGATGAATCGATTCCCCGTGGTGAAGAAGGTGGTGCAACGGCGCCGACGGATAATAGAACAATAGCAAGAAGGAAAAGTAACTTTGATCTCATAATTTCTCCAACTGATTAATAAAACCTCGATGCAACCACAAGAGGGGTTGCATCGAGGAGAGGTGATTTAGGTTGCCATGCACCGGACTATTTTACTAAAAGCATCTTCTTGACGAAATTCTGTTCCGGTGTGCTCAAGCGATAAAAGTAAACGCCGGTTGCGAGATTCTGTGCGCTAAATTGAACCTCATGCACCCCAGCGGTTTGATCGCCATCAACAAGCGACGCCACTTCTCTGCCCAATATGTCATACACCTTTAAAGTTACATGGATGTTGACCGGTAACTGATAACTAATCATCGTGGTTGGGTTGAAAGGATTCGGATAATTTTGATTTAACCCGAATGTCGTTGGGATTGTGTTGCTTTGACTCTTCACCTTTGTAACTACATACACACCGAGGGCACCCATATTGGGGTCACCGGGAAGGTTACCTGTGAAGTAAGGGTTGACCCATGATGACGGGGGAGTAAAACCTGTACCGAGTCCTTGAGATCCGGGAAGCAGGTGATAGTCGTTACTGCCGTCGAGAGCGAACCAGTCATTGTTGAAGTAAGCATTGTAGCTTGCAAAGAGCGCACTGGCTTGAACACCGACGATGTCATGCGGTGCTTGTTTTGTCACGCCGTCTGATGGGAAGTAACGTGCCGATCCGCCTAAGCTGTCGATAGAATAGAAGAAGAGATTGTTATCGTACACCGTTCTCAATGTGTCGGCTTTCGTCGTTATTTCAAGTTCCTGATACATATCGCCCATGATGTTGTTGTAGATTTCAGCGCGGGCACTGGCATCCACGAGTATGGCATATCCTAATTCACCCACACGACGCCATCCGCCTGCTACGATGGTGTTGTTATGAACACACATATTTGTCAGCCGGGGCAAGGTAACGTCTGCATTGATCTTAATGCCGTTTCCGCCTGAACCCCATATAACATTGTAGGCGACCTCACCGATTGTGCCGGCTTTAATATTGATGTTGTCACCATCCGGGGCTCCGCACCACTTTATGGTATTGCGAAGGATGCTGGCATTCCCGCCGTGAAGGCCGATACAATCGTCAACGGTTCCGATTACTGTGTTGTCCGTGAAGACCGTCGTTGTCGTGTTTGCGAAATTGGAATAGATATCTACTGTACGATATGCGTGGCCAGCCGGATTGTTTCCACCTGCCCAGAGGATGGTCGTCCACCTCATTTCAAAGTAATTACAGGAATCACCGTAGATGCCGCCCCATTGGCCTGGTCCTGTCCTTTGTGCTACAGGAACAGTGATGAGGTTCGGACTGGTCTTGGTACCGTCGCAGATGAGTGCTCCCAAAACATGAATCCATCCGTATGGATTTGCCATTATGATGGTATCACCGGCACTGATCTGGAGCGTATCTCCGGCATTGATCGATATACTGTCTTTGACAATGTAAGTTCGATTTGGAAGAGTCGTTCCGCTGACGCTTCCTGAGAGGGTTCTCGGTAGTTGCGTCTGGGAAAATGCAACTGCCGCCATGAAAAAACACAGCATTGCTGTAGTGATTTTAGACATACTTTCTCCTTTTAATTGTACATTTAGTGGCTTATTCTGATGAAACTAAAACTTGTAACTAATTCCTACTGAGCCCCGCATTTTGTCCAAGTCACGCTCGATGACAATCGGTGGATGTTTAACATATTGTCCGGAGGCAACCTCGGTCACGGCTTCAGCATTAGTCAGATTAATCAGCTTTATGTTCAATTTCAGGTTGAAGAAGAGGGACTGTTCACCTGAGAAATCGAGCTCGCCTACCCCGTCCTGATATGTGTCATAACCATCCGACATGGCAACGGCAAGAAGTCGTCTCCCTGTGTAATTATAGGAAAGATTTAATCCCGTTCCCCAATTCAGGTTATCATAAGAGAGTATGACGTTTGCAATCTCTGGCGATTGAGACTGGAGAGGTCTCGTCTGTTCGTAATATGTCTGTACCAGGTTGCCGTAAATATCTTCGGCCGTGACCTGTTTCCTGCTCGTAATTTGTGAAACGACGTATGTGTAATTGCCAGTAAAGCCGAAATCGCCGAAATGTTTTGAAACTACCGCTTCAAAACCATATACCGTTGCTGGAGGACCGTTTACCTTTTGGGTCGATAATACAACTCCTACGGATTGAAATTGATCTTCAATGGGATCTGTTATTTTTTTATAGTATGCACCTGCAGAATAAATGTCTGTTGAATTAGAATAATATTCGTAGCGCAAGTCCAAATTAGTTGATAAAGCTGGTCGAAGATTCGGATTACCTTGAGTCGAACTTTCATCGGAGCGATCTACTGCCGGAACGAGATCAAAGTAACTTGGTCGGCTCATGCTGCGCGTCAATGAGAAATGAAGAATCTGCTGCTGTGTGAGCTCATACCTGAAATTGATTCCCGGAAGGAAGTCCACCATCTTGACATCGGCACTCTCTCCGCCGACCACCGGCGTTGCCATCGTGAAATAATTGTCGTGTGCCTCCTCCCATCTCACTCCCCCTAGCATTTGCAATTGCCCAAGAACAGCAGTGTATTCTATGTATGATGCGAGAAGGATTTCGCTTGCCTTATAGTTTTGGTAACCGTAAACCGTCGTCCCCGCAGTCTGGGCAAATCCGACAGGAGTCGTTATTGCACTGTCAATGGTTGTAAAGGTCTCCGTTGTGCCATTGAGAATTGAAGGATTGAGTTTATAGTCGTCCTCATAGTTAGCGCGCTTGAGTTGCTGGACTACGGCACCAGCCT
>JBAPNE010000135.1:0-11564 GCA_049278975.1 Candidatus Kryptoniota bacterium | reverse complement strand
CATAAAGAGATGGTTGCAGGGAAAGGGTTACGGCGATAAGAATGGCGATCTTAGAGAAATTGTTGATCATAATATACCTCCTTTTATTTAGGAATTAAGTCACGGTGCGCAATGCCGCATAACATTGTGGCAGTGGAAATGTTATGTATGGGCAAAACATCTTCTTCAGTTTCAATATTAAAAACCTAAATGTGCCACTTCATTTCATGGTTCAACAAGAAGAACACTTCTGGAAGTTCCCAATAGAACATTCTTCCATGGCGGCTTGCAAGATGTGATGTTGTGAAGGAGCAAAAATGCACTCACGCAATGGTCAAGGAATTCTTGCACTCTTTCGCGGGGCTTATCACGCGGTCACGCCGCAGCATCGTTTAGGTTATACGTCCCGAATGTCCACAGGCGTCCCGCGGAATCTCGCACATGATACTTGCGCGAGCCGAAGTCTGTATCATGGAGCGGGGTCGTCATCTCCACTTCCGGCGATCGAGCTCTCGAAATGTTCGTCAATATCGGGAATGTAAACACATAGCGATTGAGTTGAAGCTCCCACTTTCTGTGGGCTTTCTATGCCATCATTTTTGGACGATCCGGGCATTATGCCATTCGTGTCTAAACTGAGCTCCGTGCGTCGTTGTATCTTAAACTTGGAAATATTATCTGCATTGTTGCCCCTCATGTGCCCTAACTGTAATTATCCTGGCACACTTCCGCATAACCTTCCCGCCAATAAGCGGTGGGCAAGCCAGAAGCGAAAATAATATGTGCCATCTTGTTTCACCCCTCAACAAGATATAAGTGGAGGTTCTCGAAGAAACAACCTTTGCTGAGTTCTTACAAGTTTGAATACACTTTGAAATATGTGCCCTCGACATAAAATCCCGAGCCAATAGCGAACCCTGTGACAGAAGCTGCGTTGAAAGACATTAATCTGAACTGCAGGAAAGGATATGGATGGTTTGTGCTGTCTTGCACAACAACTGTGATGGTGTCGGCTGATGTCGAGAACCCATATTCAGTCATAAAAACTTCACGAGCATTGTAACAGTCCGTTGCAACGTAGTAGAGATTAGCATCCACCGGCGTCCAGCTAAGAAAAAATGTGCTGAGGTTATTTGTAAAATTTTGGGCGGGCATACCCGGCGAAACAGTGTAGTCCGAGATAGAAGGGGGAACGCTCAGCACTTGTTTTATAGTCCCGATCTTAGGATGCTTCACGATAAATTCCAATGAATCACCTTGTGAAAACTGCATTTCGCCGACATTGACAAAGACTCCGTCTGAATATCGTCCTAACGCTATCCCGTTGACTGTCGCGGTTGCGGAGTTGAACTCGCTGTTGCTCTTGCTCTGGTCCTGATTTTGAATAGCACAAGTAATACTATATGCCGTTTTACCAGACTGCATGGGAGATTGTACTTGTGCGTATCCGGAGACGATTATCTGTGCATTAGGAGTCGGATGATCGGCGACTGCATTTCCACTATCTGTCGGCGAGCAGCCGGACAATAAAGCGAGCCCAACAAGCATACACAAAGCAGCTTTTCCCATGACATTTCTTCCCTTTAAGTTAAAGTTTTCGTTATCGATCTCGCAGAGTGCGTCATTAATGTATGATGAACCGATAGCAACTTTCCTGAAACTTGTATAAAGCTATATCTTTACCGCAGGAGAATCAAGGGTTGGTGCTGCAATGGGATCACCCGCCATGGTGGGGTAAAGTACGAAGTTGGGCGCAAGAAGAAACCATGATCCGTTAACTGAAAATTATTTTCTTTACTTGACGATAATCTTACCAGTCATGTGGGGGTGCATAGAGCAATAATAGTTGTATGTACCACTATCATTAAAAGTGAAAGAAAACTTATCGTTAGTATCCAACGCTCCGGAAGAAAACTTTTTCTCGGCGCTTACGACGGTATGCACATCATCATCTTTATTTATCCAGATTATTGTGGTGCCTGCCGGGACTGTGATTGTTTGCGGATTGAAAGAATAATTTTCTATCGATACCTGATTACTATTGCTTTGAGTGTTCTGCCTGCCCCGGTCTTCAGTCGTGTCTTGTTCGCCTGTGTTTGAATTAACGTCGGTCAGTGAGGCAAGCGGCGTGTCGATGATTGCCAATGAATTATTTCCCTGGATGTAGTTGAGGCTCGTAAGCCCAAGGAGCTGATTCAATTGTGCCGCGGGCACTTTCATCGGTCCGGGCGCGGGTGCGGTGCCCGGCGCCGGCTGGGGGAATGCAGTTGACATTGCGGTGTGGAATGTGACGTTACCTTCGATCTTTTGCATCGTCTGGTGGATGTGTCCGTTCAACACGGTGACCGAACCGAAACGTTTGAGGTATGAAAGAGCCTGAGCGGCATCGTCGGTTCCCCATCCCCAAGCCGGATAGATTGTCCAGAGAGGCATATGAGCAAAGACGACTATTGGCGTGCTGCTCGAAAGATTGTGCACGTCGTCTTCAAGCCACTTTATCTGATCAGGACCTAAATTGCCCATGCCGCCGGGTTTGAAATTCAGCACGTTGATCAGTGCAATGAAGTGAACGCCCTTTGCATCGAAACTGTACCAGCCTGATCCTTTTGTGCCGTTGCCGTACCGTTCTAAATATTGTTTACCGTCATCTACCATTGTATCGTGTTCGCCCGGCACATAAAATTTGGTATCAGGTTTTGCGGTTTTTAATATCTGAGCCACCGTGTCGAATTCGGAAGGCTTTGAAAGATGTGTTAAATCGCCGGTGTGAATCATGAAGGATGGGACTTTCGGGACAGCATTGATTTTTGCAATTGCCGTCTGAAGTGTCGCGACTACGTCAGGATTTGCTTCCTTGTTGAAACCGATATGGCTGTCACTGATTTGCACGAAACTCAGTTCACCGGTTGGAATTTCTTTTGTACTATTTTCAATGATTTTCCCGAGTCCGTACGATTTCAGAACCCCGCCGCTTACTACCCAGAGAACACCCGTTCCTGCCCATGCCATACATTTCAGGAAACCGCGTCTGTCAACTCCATCTCCTTCTTTATCTATTGGAAGTATACCGCTCATTATTATATTCCTCTCTTTATAAATTGTTTAATGAAGACTTATTCCTTCTAATAGACTTGATCCAGCTTCTAAATATTCCTTATTATTTGACCGAAACTTCGAATGGAATAAAATCGTTTGAAAGAAAGTCTTATATTAATGGTCATCAACTTCACAGGAGATTTGGTATTTGATTGATCGGAGAAAGGAGCGTGAATTTGAAACGATTATCCTTCCTCACCTTGATGCGGCATACAACCTTGCAAGGTGGATCGCGCGTAATGACCGTGATGCTGAGGATATTGTGCAGGAGGCATGCCTCAGGGCACTTCAATCTTTTGAGGATCTCCAGGGTAAAGATGGACGGCCATGGTTTATGACTATAGTAAGAAATGTTAGTTATACATTGTTGAGCAGCCACAAGCTGCGAGAATCGAATAGTGTGGAGTTTGAAGATGATGCGCATAGCAGCGGCTCTATTTTTGCCGATCCTGCAACTTTAATTGAGAGAGAGTTCGATAAACAAATGCTGAAAACTGCGCTTGAAAAACTTCCGGATGAGTTAAGAGAAGTTATCGTCTTGAGGGAATTAGAGTCTTTTTCGTACAAAGAAATAGCGCATATTATGAATGTTCCTATCGGCACAGTAATGTCCCGGCTTGCGCGTGGGAGAGCAAGCCTGCAAAGACAATTGTCGGCAAATGGGATTGGAGATTAAGTCGATGAATTGTGAACAAGTCGATTTGCTGATTCACGGATATCTGGATGAAGAACTTGATGTGAAAACGAGCATGGAAATCAGCGAGCACATTGAACAATGTGGACGTTGCGCAAATAACTTGAGCACCTTCACGAATCAGAGCAAGGCATTGAAGTCAGACGAATTATATTATCATCCTTCACAAGATTTTAGGAAGAGGGTTTATTCTGCCATCCGAAAGGAACGACGACCATGGTATTCGTCTGACGAATCTCGCTGGCGAGTCCCTGCTTTAGCGTTGTCTCTTGTAGTTCTGTTTGCAATAGTCTGGGCAATCGGACCGTTGTCCCATGGTATTTCCGGGCACGACGATTTGATTCAGACAGAAATCCTGGATAGTCATGTGCGAGCTCTTTTGTCTGACCATATTACTGATGTTCTTTCGACTGACCAGCACACAGTAAAGCCATGGTTCAACGATAAGATCGATTACTCGCCCGACGTGAAAAACCTCGATGCCGAGGGATTCATCCTTATCGGCGGAAGGCTGGAGTATATCGACGGCAAGCCGGTCGCAGTAATTGTTTACCGGAGGGCGAAACACATCATAGATCTTTACTCGTGGCCCGAGCCGGAGAGCCACGAAACTTCAAGCAAGCTTGCCACCATCCGTGGCTATCACATGATAACATGGAATTCGTCAAATTCAACTTATTGTGTTGTTTCGGATGTCGAAGAAGGACAATTAGAAGAATTTCGAGAACAATTAGGGAAATAATTTACACGTCTTGCGCGAAAATATTCCAATATTTGTCACCTCGCCACCGGCATGTACCATCTTGTGCATAAGCAAAATGTATCCGGAGACAAGCGAAAAAACAACTTTCTCCATGGACTTCTAGATTTGATTCGCGGGCTGCGAAGGAATGAGAAACCTATTTATGACCTATTCGCCTGAATATTCATTTATAGAAAACTTATAGAGAACATGTTTTCTTAATGGACTTCCTTCCGCGACGTTTGGGTGTTCAAATTCACCATGGTACACTATTCCGATCCTTTTCATGACGTTTATGGATTTCGTGTTAATTGTAGAAGTAAAGGAAACGACTTCTTTGAAATCGAGAATAGAAAATCCATATTTTAAACAGGCTTTTGCTCCTTCTGTCGCATATCCACGATTCCAGAAGTGCTTATCTAAACGCCAGCCGATTTCAATGCATGGCGTGAAATAGGAGGAGAATGTCGGTTCATTAAAACCTATAAATCCGATAAAGTTGTGAGTTTGTTTTTCTTCAGCAGCGAACAAGCCGAAACCTTTTTGCTCGATGTATGTTGTGATTCTCTTGTAGAGACTGGCAGTCTCCTCCTGCGAAAGTGTATTGGGGAAGAACTCCATTACTTGAGGATCTTGATTCATAATGGAGAACGGGAGAAGATCGGATTCTTTCCATGTCCTAAGAATAAGCCGTTCAGTCTCAATGATCTTCATTTGATCACTCGTGAATAGATAATGTCACTTTTCTTATTCGATTTTTAGAGAGATGGCTCTCTTCCGGCAAGGTGATCATTAAAAACCGAGGTTGTTCCGCCGCAGTTGAGCAATATCCTTATTCTCCAGAATGTTTTTGTGATAGCCGTTCATAGTCACTTTAATCATCGCTGTTCCTAAATCTTCAAGCGTGCAAACGTGCTTCGATAATAAAAATTTCAATGCGGGATAAAATAGCCCTAATGCTTTTGAAACCCCATAAGCATTCTTTAAACCTTTGATCGGCTTGATGAACCCCGGCCTGAACATATATGACGCTTTGAAAGGCAGTTTCATCAGATCGTTTTCAGTTTTTCCCTTCACTCTCGCCCACATGAGCCGTCCCCTTTCCGTACTGTCGGTTCCTTCACCGGACACGTAGCAGAACGTCATATCGGGATTGAGCCGTGAGAGTGTGTTCGCAGCTTGTATCGTAAGGTCGTAAGTGACTCGCGTGTAATCTTTTTCCCTCATCCCGATGGAAGAAACTCCGAGGGAGAAGAAGCATGCATTGTATCCTTTAAGTTGGTCTTCGACTTTCGAGTAATCGAAAAAGTTATCATGGATCAGCTCTTTCAATTTCGGATGTTCCACATTACATGGTCTTCTGCTTATGACTAAGACAGATTCTACTTCATGGTGTTTGAGGCATTCGTGGAGAACTCCTTCACCAACCATACCGGTGGCTCCGAATATTATTGCTCTGATTTTCATAGGTTGCTCACAACATCGTTTTAGATGAATATAAATGAAGTCTGCTGAAAACAAAAAAGAGATCGGTTCCATATAGATCGTTAATTAGGTGACTGGTCGATGCCACGAAGCCGCCAATGGAAATAGACATTGAGCCCCCAATACCACTTCATTGTTTAGCGTAATTTGTCTTTCTGAAGCTCCATTTTCGTTGTCGCTTCATGATCGAAATTCTGATTATGTTTGAAAAACATAGGAGCGCTATGAGGAAGAACCGATATGTCCATAGAGGCGTGAACGATCGGTAGATTTGCAATCTCACCTGTCATAATTTGCAGACTAATTACAGGAGAGTTATACTATTTGTTGAAACATGGTATTGCCACATTGATATGTCTTCACTGAACAACACAACCATAGGGTATTGACATGAAATCAATTGCTCGATTCTATATCGCCTTCATCCTTACTTTAACTTCCGTAATTGCAATAGCTCAATCCGCTCGACAGCCGTTCCAGCTTACAGATTTGCGGAAGTTAGTGAGCCTTTCGAGTCCGCGAATTTCTCCCGACGGCAGCCGCATTGCAGTTGTAGTGTCTAAATCGGATTGGGAGAAGGACAAGAGCAAACAGGAGATCGATCTCGTAAATGTCATGGATGGCTCGACGCGCAGCTTGACATTTGAACGCGAAGATATTTCAAACCTGAGCTGGTCGCCAGATGGCGGCAAGCTGGCGTTTATCGCGAATGATGGTGAATCGAAAAAGCCACAAATATTTGTTATGCCAATGAACGGAGGCGATGCGGTTAAAGTTACAGACTCCAACACAGGCGTGAGTGAATTTACATGGAGCCCCGACGGACAAAAGATCGCTTTCGTTGCCCAGGACACTGTGCCCAATGCGAAAGCAATCGAGCATCACGAAGATGTTTTTCAGGTAACTGACAATAATTATACAGTGCATGAGGCACTGCAGCCATGGCATATATGGATCGTGTCCTTGAACGGAGATTCTGTAAAGCGGCTGACCGCCGGCTCGTGGAGTCTTTGCACCGATCAGGAAACAATCTCGCCGCTCGCGTGGAACCCCGACGGGAAGTCGATTACATTCCAGCGATTTCCGGATGTGTGGGAAGGGAATGCATGGCATTGCACCATAGCAGAAGTTGATACGAACGGCGGGGAAGTTCGGACGGTAGTTAAAGATGAAGGATCAGGATCGCCTGACTATTCTTTAACCACAACGGCTCTTGCTTTCATGCGCCCGCGCAATGGTGATCAGAACAACGGCAGTGCGGTTTATCTGAACGTTGATGGCAAGAGCATTGATGTCACGAATGAATTGGACCGAAATATAATTAGTTATGTTTGGCTTCCGGATGGCAAGGAACTTCTCCTGACTGGAGAAAAAGGAACTCAATCTGTGATGTGGCGCCAGCCAGTTGACGGACGTGCCGAGCAGCTTGACCTCGGAGATGTGAACCCCAGCGAGGAAAATGCAAGCGTCTCCAACAGTGGAGCCGTCGCATTCATAGGGAACACTTCGATGCATCCACCTGAATTATATGTATTGGATTCTGTTAACGGAAGGCCGAGAAGGCTCACGAACTTTAACGGCTTTGTTGACAGCCTTGCCCTAGGAAAGGCGGAGAATGTCGATTGGAAAGGGCCTGACGGATTTGATGAAGACGGCGTGCTGATTTATCCGGTTGGTTACGAAGCAGGGAAGAAGTACCCGTTGGTGTTGGATATTCACGGCGGGCCTGAAGGAACATCCGTTGTGGCATTCGCACCGCTTCCTCAGTTGCTTGCGGGGAAAGGTTTCTTCGTATTTGAACCGAACTACAGGGGGAGCACGAACCTTGGCGATGCGTACCAGCATGCGATTTTCAGAGATACGGGAAAGGGACCGGGAAAGGATGTCATGGCTGGTTTGGCGAAAGTGGAACAGTTGGGCATGATAGATACGAACCGCATCGGAATTTCTGGATGGTCGTACGGCGGATACATGACATCATGGTTGAACGGCAACTATCCAGACAAATGGAAGGCGGCAATTGAAGGCGCGGCACTGAACGACTGGGTAATGGATTATACGATCGCGTACTACCAGACAGGCGACATTTATTTCTTCGGCGGTTCGCCGTGGGTGAAAGATTACTGGAAGATCTGGCGGGAGCAATCACCGATTGAGTTCGCGCGCAACGTTAAGGCGCCAACACTGATACTTTGTGATGTAGGCGACCCGAATGTGCCGATCATTAACAGCTACGAGATGTACCACGCCTTGCGCGATAACGGGGTCCACACGGAGTTCTACGCATACCCGGCAGATACTCACTTCCCGCACGACATCGTTCGGACAACCGACGTTTACAAACGTTGGATCGACTGGATGGAGAAGTATTTGAAATAATGATGTGGAGAGATCAATGCTTAAATGTTCACTTGAGATAGCACGCCGTCGATAGAATTGTTTTCTCGATGTTTAATAGCCCGGCTGGTGGGGAGTATAATGTGCGTCGAGATAAGTTTGTCATTTTCTCTTGACATTTTAGTTGCTGAGGGATACATTAATCCATGATCGGTTTACCGACAATGGTGTTTTTCGTGCGTGATTTGTAATCTTGTTTCTCAACATACGAGGAGGCAAAGTAAAATGAAAACGGCTCAAGGAAAACAAATACTTCTGCGGCTAATCTCGTTGGTATCGGTTCCTTTTTGCATAACTTTTTTCGGGTCGTGCAATCAAAAAATTAGCCAAAGTCAATCGCCAACGGCACCATCCGTGACACAGAAAACTGATTACACGTCTGCGATCAGCGCATCAAAGGCTGTCAAACCGAAAGGTAGTGATACACCTTCTACTGTTCAGCCCCTTCTGCGTACTTATACAGAGGGTTCCGTCTACAACACAACTACTACGGAATGGATGCTAGTCCATTTTGTACCGGCGGTTTCACATAATGGTACATACACGATGTTCACCGCTGACAACTGTACCATTGCTCAGTGCGCAACGATGCTCCAATATTATGGTTTCAGCCGAGCTGTTTGCTCCGATGGAAGTGTACCAAACCTGCTTTCTGCAAATTTCAGTCTGAATCAGATTCTTGTCCAAATCGGCAACGGTGGCGGATGCGGTTTCCCTTATCCTTCCCCTGGTCCTGGACTATTTAGTAACTGGCAAGCTCTAGTTGATAAATACAAGAACACGGTTCTTGGATATTATTATGATGAACCGTCGGGATGGACCACCGGGGCTGCGATGCAAAGCGTGGCAGGTTATATCCACACTACCTACCCCGGTGCCAAGCTGTGGTTAGATGACTACGACACCGGAGTAATCTCTTCAATTTTGTATTTTACCTTTCACAATTGTCATCTTGCGGATGATGTAATGCTCCACTATGGTGACTACATCATGAGTGACGCAGATAATGCATCTGCAACTAATGGGTGGGATGGAATCGGTTGCTACATAGGTCAAGACTATAATGAGTTCCAAAGTTGGTTTCCATTTCAGCCTACCTTCAATACGATATACACAATGTCATCTTATCCTAATGAAGGCAGCTTGATCAACTGGATGGATGCCCATCTGAATTCCACTATTTCCAATTTTGCCCTCTAACTTCCGAGTGGTTGGTCATGGAGTGATGTCGACAATTTTGCTGCTTATGCTTATGAGGCTGGCTTCTTGGGCCAATATCAAATGCTCAACCAGCAGGCTTATGTATGTCAACAAAACAATGTTGAGTTTACCCCGGGGGCCGGGGGAGCAGGCTCCTACTGCGGTGTTTGGAACGGAAGCTATTTTACGGGACCTGTAGATCCATCGACGCCCGGCGCTACCATTTGTTGGTATCGCGAGTGGCTTCCGCTTTATCAATATCAGACAGCGTTTAGCCGATAATTGGAATAGGAGCCAGAAGAAATGATAAATAAAGTTTTGCCGTTATTGTTTGCAGTTGGTTCTTTGTGCATTTCAGAAAATGTGGCCGCACAAGGCGACACAACACATGCTGTGTCTGACTCTATAAAAGGGGCATGGGGAACGAGTGTTGCAATGGATTTCTTCATAACGGGAGAATTATATACTCTACATTTTAGTGGTCCATCTTCTTTAACACCATCAGCAGGTGTTGGAGCGGAATTCAGGTTTAAGCCGGTTTTCATTGGATACATTGCAGGCTTTTCCGGAGATGAAGGGATACCCGGCCTGCACGGGATGCCATCTTATAATGATTTCCCGTATTCTCCCAGTTTTACATACTCTTTAGTCTATTGCGGGGGGGTAATAGTTAACTACCGATTTGAGATGGGCGAGATTAAAGGACAACACTATGGCGCTGACCAAGCATCAGGTTATGTAAACACGAGTTATTCAAGCGTGTTTCTGGGAGTCAGCAAGAGATTTGGAAAAATTTTTCTCTTTGAACCAGAACTTAAAATAATGTTCCCTGTCTCATCTGGCTTTCCTATTGTGACTGAGCCTCACAACGGAGATTTTCCTTGGGTGATTCGACATTATCACATTTCAGATTTGTTCTTTGCCATTGGTTTTAAGATTGGCGCAGGCTTCGAGCTTTATTGAAATCGAGACGCGGTGAAGTCCTATATTGAAAGATGGTCAGAAGTCATATCGCTCTTTCTTGCCATTGCTTGCTTCTCGGCTGATGAGAATGCGATAGCCCAAGGAGTTGTAAATCCATCATGGCCTGACTCAACCACTTTTAATCTGACATCGATTCTTGGTGGTGATCTGTTTCTAACGGGCGAGGCATATGCACTTCACTTTGGTCCAGTCGGGTTCTTTTCGCTAACAGCGGGAGGTGGGCTTGGAATAGAAATGCGCCTGAGACCCGTTTTCGTCGGTTTTGTTGTTAGTGCTTCCAGCCATGAAATACGTCCGGATCCATCGGGCCCCTTCTTCAACACATCGCTCTATGGCGGAGCCATTATTCAAAATTATCGGCTGGAAATAGGAGAGATGCATGGTGACACCTTTATGGGTGATCCTCTTGCACCCAATGTTAGTTACACTACTTATTTCCTTGGACTCAGCAAAAGATTTGGTTCAGCCTTCTTCGCTGAACCTGAAATCAAAGTAATGTTCCCAATTGTTGCGGGTTATTACCAATATGGACCTCCTGATTATTACGATCATGTTGTTACAGAACATTATGGCATACGTGATTTATTCTTTGCTTTTGGTCTCAAACTAGGTATTGGTTTCGACTCTTATCGTTGATGCCATTTGACAGACAACTAGGAATAAAGGTGAAAAGAATTTCTGTTACAGAATACTACCACTCGCAATGAGTGTAAAAATCGGTGTAAGTATCAATTGATAATCCCTGTTGCCACATCTGATCGGGAGTGCAACTCCTTCCCAGGTTGCGACGATTGTCACTTCAAGTAGTACGCTGCCGATAGCCAGCTGCACCAGTGTTTGTAAGATGCCGGCGCAGTCGTTCCCATTGCCGTATTTTTTAGAGGAAGCACCCCTTCAGTGTAAGAGTCGGAGTAGCGGAGCACTTTTCCATCGAGAGATTTGCCGGTTGATTTCTCGATCACTTTCTCGGTTGTGATAAGCCCGAAG
>JBAPNE010000134.1:0-15311 GCA_049278975.1 Candidatus Kryptoniota bacterium | reverse complement strand
CTATAGCCCGTTCGAGTTTCGAACAGTAGCCGAGATCGAATTTGTAATTTTTTAATTTTTCACCTGCTGATTCGGCTTCCTTGATCCCCCGGTCCGAAAGCGGCACATCGACCCAGCCTGTAAAACGATTTTCTAAATTCCATTGTGATTCGCCATGACGAATTAAAACAAGTTTTGACATTTCTTTCTCCACTGCAATTCTTAAGTTGCATTTTTGTTTTTAAAATTAAATGTTTCTATAATTTAAACGCTACCACAACTCCATCACGAACGGGCACAACCGACGTTGCAAATTCCTTCATCGAAAAAAGTCGCCGGTTAAACTCTTTAATCCCTTCAGTGGAAACATCGCCTTTTTCCTCGACGACTTTACCTGACCAGAGGACATTGTCGGCGACAAGCAAACCGCCGCGGCGTATTCTTTTAACGGCTTTTTCCAGTGCAGTCGGATATTGCTGCTTCTCGACGTCGATAAAAATTATATCATATTCTCCGGGAATTCTATCGATAATTTCGAGTGCGTTACCAACATTATATTTTATGTACTTCATTAATCCCGCACGCTTGAAATAAGTTTCGCCTTTTTGCCGATTAGCTCCGTTTCCTTCGGTCAAGAAAACTTCCCCGTCGTTCATCGCGCTGGCCCACCAAAACGCCGAATAGCCGAACCCCGATCCCATTTCGAAAATCCTCCGGGGATTAACCATCTTTGCAAGCTGGTACAGCAATTTCCCGACGAGTGGCCCGACAATCGGGAAACCGAGCTTGAGCGCTTCCGCTTCCATCTCTTTAAGAACCTCATGCCGTTCGCCATATATATCAAGCAAGTATTCTTCTATTTGTGAATTCACAATCTCCATATTTTCTCCTATGAATGGCTTTGCTTCGACAATTGCAACAAGAAGTCAAAACATCAATTCACTATGAATCTAAGTCCCTTCATATTAATAATGCGGACCAATTTTATTAGGACCGACAGGGCGCCAAAGACGATTACGAATGCCCCAGCTTCAACCACAAAACGAATGTATGTATTCTCAAAAAATTGCCGTAAAAAGATTGCTGGCGCCAAGCTAATTACGGAGACCGTAAATATTTTCAAGAGTTTTATCCAAGGGAAAAAATTTTTAAGATTTGTCTTCAAGATTACAATCAACACAGTTATTAAAAAGGCAACCTCGACGTACGTAACGACAACCTTGCCGACTGCCACACCTTCGAGTCCGTATGTCCTCATCAGAAAATAAGAAGCACCGGCACTGAGCAAAACTTCGACCAATGAAGAGTACATATAAAGTTTCTGTTTCCCCAGCATAAGCAGCGCAGGACTGTAAAACGCCAAACGCAAAGGAAGTAATAAAAGGAAAATACGGAAGACGGCCGCACTGGCGACGTATTTTTCACCGAAGAAAAAAAACATGAAATCTTTAGTGGAAAAAAAAAGAAAGACCATCATAGGAAGAAGAAAGAGTCCTGTTTTCGAAATAGAGTTTCGCCACGTCGTCACAAATTGTCCGCGCATTTCTCTTGAGCCGAGTTCACTAAACGTCGGGAACAGTACGGCGGATGCGGAACCGGTTATGACAGCTATCATTGGAATTTCTTTCGCGCCTATTGCATAAACCGCGAACTGGTCGGGCGAGAAGAAAAGTGTGACAAGGTAGCGATCTATCTGATTGCTGATCGTTCCGATTATGCTGCTTACGAAAATTGGACCAGCATACAAAAGTTGTAATCTCACGACTGGCAATAATTTTTGCGAAGTCAGCTTATTTTCTTTGGAGAGAAAAATAAAGAGAAAGATGGACTTCACCAGGCCTACCATGACCACCGACCAGAAGACAATTGACAAGTTGTGAAAAACTATTGCGGAAATAAAAACCATTCCTGCAAGTAATACTGAAATAAGAATGTTGCCCGCCAAGAGTAATCCGACTCGCTTCTCATTCACGAAAACGGACTCAAACATAAACGCCGGCGATGAAACGACGGCGTACACGGCAAAGATTCTGAGATACTCGGTCAGGACACTAGAGTTAAACAGAGAAGCAATCACTGGAGCAAACACGATTAAGAAAATTCCCGTCAGAATTCCAATGGTGGTCACCCAAAGTGCGGCGGATGAGTAAACTTTTTTCCTATCTTCCCGTGTAGAGAAATAATAAATGCTGCTGCTAAGTCCATATCCAACAAGCGGAAGAAACGAATTATAAACGAGCCACACCTGTTCGTAACTGCCATAATCGGCGCGACTTAAGACTCGAGTAAGCACTACGGAGACACCAAGCAGTCCGAGGATATTAACGAATTTTGAGATCCCGACCACTCCAGCATTACGAGTTAGAGAAAATTCTTCGGCCTGTTTCATCAAATTTTCTTGAAAAGTGACGCCAGACGACTCACGACACGATTTGCGCGCCAGACTCGAAAGTAAATTTGAAGCCGCGGACCGAATGCAGATTTAAAAAGATTGATTGTCGGTGTATTTGCTCCACAAAAATCGACAAAAGATTTTCCCGCTTTTTTTTCTGCTTTTAGAATTTCATGATAGAGAAGATGCGATGCTCCTCTTTCACCATCAGCATTTGTTCCACTGACATAAAAATAAGACGCGTCATTCATCTGGAGTCGCGCCAGTCCAGCAAGTATCTCGCCGGATTTGTTTTTTACACAATTGATTTCAAGCATGACGGAAGAGTTTAACTTGTCTAATAGCTGAGAAACGATTTCACCGGAGAGCGGCGCTTTCCTACCATGGCGCTCGTAGCTGATCCGCTGCAGCTCAATTAATTGGTCCACACTGCACGTCCCAAAAGTGAGGCACGAATGTTCAGTCCCTCGTAAAACCTCCTTCAGCGATTTCGTATAATGTTCTTCAGAAAATTTTTCCAGATCGACAATATAAGTGTATTGAGGTGTTACGTTTGCACCTGCCCATTGAAAAGGACGGATATCGCGGGAACCTGGAGAAAAGACTATCTGATGAAAGCTGAAATTTTTCTCGAGATATTCTTCAAGAGCCTGAACGGCCAAAAGTTTTTCGTATTCTTGCTTCTGATTATTTGACTCATCGAGCTTGCGGAAATTAACTCCGTCATAAACTCTGATTGGCATCAGCCGGATAACCGGCTGCGAAAATTTTTTTTCGACAAATAACGCGCAAGAAGCAATTGGGGTGTCATTCCTCGTTATGAAAAGTAATTCGAACTTGCAGGAAAAGGTATCCCGATAGGCTTCTAAGAAAGGAAGAAGTGAATAAGGATTGTCAGGAGCATTTTCCGACAAAAATTTTGTGTATGGAGCAACACCCACTTTTTCGATTTTCAAATCAGCCATAATAAAAGTCAAACGTCAAAGGTCATAAGTCAAAAACTAAATCTCAAGGGGCATGGTTTTTACTTTTGTTTTGACTTTTGAATTTTGACCTTCGACATTATAAAATATATTTGCTGAGGTCACGATCTTTCACAATCTTGTTCAGCTTTTCATGTACCAACTCTCGCGTGATCATTATCTTCTTCTCAGTAATTTTATCCGGGACATCAAACAAGATATCTTCGAGAAGGGTTGTCATGATTGTGTGAAGTCTTCGCGCACCGATGTTCTCGACTTGGTCATTAACTTCCGTGGCGACTTTCGCAATTTCCCGAATTGCGTCTTCATTAAAATTTATTTCGATCCCTTCAGTGTCAAGAAGAGCCGTGTACTGTTTTATCAACGCATTTTCCGGCATCGTGAGAATTTTATAAAAATCTTCTTCGTTAAGACTGTTCAGCTCAACCCTGATCGGGAATCTTCCTTGAAGCTCGGGAATGAGATCTGACGGCTTTGTCGTGTGAAATGCGCCGCTCGCAATGAAGAGTACGTGATCCGTTTTCACCATGCCATATTTTGTCATCACCGTCGAGCCCTCGACAATCGGGAGCAAATCTTTCTGAACGCCTTCGCGGGAAACATCGGGGCCGTGCGATTCGCCGCCTGTGCTTGCGATCTTGTCTATCTCATCCACAAAAACTATTCCACTGTTCTCAACTTTCTGCAGAGCTTCTTTCACAACTCCATCCATGTCAACTAACTTTTGCGCTTCTTCCTGCTCAAATAGTTTCAACGCTTCGGGGATCGGCACGCGGCGACTCTTTGTTTTCTTCGGCATGATGTTGCTCAAGAGATCTTGAAAATTTGCGCCCATGTCTTCCGCGCCGAAGGGACCGAATACCTGCATCATAGGCATAGCTTCTATGCTAACCTGGACTTCCACCGTTCTCTTGTCAAGGTCCCCATTACGAAGCATCTCCCGCAACTTTTCCCGCGATTCTCTCCGCTCAATCTCCTCCTCCCCGTTTTCCGGACCTTCGGTCTTAACCTTCTTTTGCGGCTTCACCGGTATTAATTCATCGAGGACACGCTCTTCAGCTAACGCCTTCGCCCGTTCCCTGACCTCCGCAGTTTTTACTGACTTTACATTCGCAACTGAAATTTCTACGAGATCACGAATCATCGACTCGACGTCGCGCCCGACATAACCGACTTCTGTGAACTTAGATGCTTCAACTTTTACGAACGGTGCATTTGAGAGTCTCGCGAGCCGTCGAGCGATTTCAGTCTTTCCGACTCCTGTCGGCCCGATCAAGATTATATTGTTCGGCATTATTTCTTCGCGGAGATTTTCAGTTACCTGCTGCCGGCGCCATCTGTTACGAAGTGCTATCGCTACTGATTTCTTCGCTGCGTCCTGACCGATGATATATTTATCAAGTTCGCGGACAATCTCGCGAGGTGTAAGTTCTCGTTTTACTGATTCAGTATTTATTTGTTTGGAAGATTTTGCCATTTCAGATTTCTTCGACCGTAAAATTCTTGTTTGTGTAAATGCAAATCTCAGAAGCGGCATTGAGAGATTCAAGGACAATTTCTTTTGCCGAAAGATTCGCATGTTTCATAAGCACCCTCGCAGCAGCAAGCGCATAATTTCCGCCCGAACCGATCGCAACTATCTTGTCGTCGGGTTCCACGACATCGCCGGTTCCTGAAATGACAAGAGTCGTATCATGGTTCATAACTGCAAGAAGCGCCTCGAGCCGGCGGAGATATTTGTCCAACCGCCACTCCTTTGCAAGTTCGACGGATGCGCGGCTTAAATTACCATGGTACTGCTGAAGTTTATCTTCAAAACGCTCAAACAACGTGAAGGCATCTGCCGAAGCACCTGCGAACCCCGCAAGCACCGTATCATTATAAAGTTTCCTGACTTTTTTCGAATTATGCTTTATCACAGCTTGTCCGATCGTTACTTGCCCATCACCTCCGATTGCACATTTGCCTTCTTTGATGACGCCGATTACAGTTGTCGAGCGAATTTTCATTTTACTCCTAACAAATTGAAGCACAACAAAACAATTTTAGCTACTAAGACACCGCTGCACCGAGGACAAAACTTAAACCGCCCATTTGTCATATCGGCGGATTTTCCAATAGTGCCTTTGTGTTCTCTTTATTAAATGTCAAATATGGAACGATCAATTGGTCAACTCGCCTAATATTTTTTCATAGACACTTAACATCAACATTGCTTCTTTCCAATCTAAAAGGTCATCCACAACCTCAGTTGACGGATTTGCTTCGGAAACGTTCTTCTCAAATTCTTCGTATTTGGCAGAATATTTGTTTTCATAATTGGAAACGATTTCGTGATAGTGATTGATTTTCCCTTCAACAGTTCCACGGTCAAGTATGTCCAAAGCTTTGCTCATGCTTCGCGCCGCATTCTCGCCGGTGAAATCCGAAGTTGCTCGCGGTATTTCGTTACAGTCCTGCGTGCAACTCTGTATCCCTGCTGATTCAATAACTCGGTTATTTTTTCATCATTAAGAGGACTGCTTTTTCCCTCCGACTCTATCATGGCTTTGATTTTATTCTTGATCTCTCGAGTTGCCACTTCCTCGCCACCCGTTGTCTTCAAACCTTCACTGAAAAGTTCGCGCAGCCTAAAAACTCCGAAATCTGTCTGAACATATTTTGCGCTAACGACACGGCTGATCGTCGAAATGTCGAAACCTGTTCTATCTGCGATGTCGCGGTAAATCAGTGGATGGATATTGTCGGGGCCTTCAGTGAAAAACTCGCGCTGAGTTTCAATGAGCGCCTGCATCACCCTTGTCATTGTCTGGCGGCGCTGCTGCAACGCATTCACAAACCACTTTGCCGACTCGAGCTTCCTTTTTAGAAAATCTTTAGTTTGAGCATCGGTCTTGTTACCGCGTGCTTGTTTCATCATATCAAGATAACGCGGACTTATTCTCACTTGCGGCGTGTCGCGCTCGTTCAGCGTCAACACAAGTTCATCCTGCTCATCTTCGCGTACCACAAAATCCGGAACAACGACAGATGATTCAAGCGGCAGCAGGAATCCTTCTCCCGGTTTTGGATTCAATTTGTGTATGACAGCATCGGCAGCTTTTATATCTTCATGAGTAACCGTTAATTTTTTTGCAAGCTGGTCGTACCGGTGGTTTGAATAATCCTCGAAACCTTCTTCGACAATTCTCATTGCAAGTGCTCGCTCGCTTGCATCAATATCGGTACGTGACTTCAACTGTACCACCAAACATTCACGCAGATTTCTTGAGCCGACTCCAACCGGATCCAGAGTCTGGATCCCCGCCAGAACTTTTTCGGCATCTTGCAACGTCAAATCCAAATTGAAACTTAAATTCGTATCTTCGACGATCTTTTGCAAATCTTCCCGCAGATAGCCATCATCATCTATGTTCCCTATAATTTCTTCACCAAGAAGCTTTTCATTGTCATTAAAATTGAGAAGCAAAAGCTGTTGAAGCAAATGATCATACATTGTCTCAACGGCAGGCGGAGCAAATTCATATTCCTCATCGTTTTCGGATTTCCGGCGCAGGCGCACTTCACTCGAGTCGTTTCTGAATTCATCGAGATCGCCGTCACTGAACTCCGTCTCATCGGCAGGATCGTCCGTTTTCTCGTCTGTATCTTTTGACTCCATCTCTTGCTCTTCGATAAGCTCCTCTGTTTCTTCTAACTCAAGAACTGGATTCTCATCAAGCTCGGTTCTCAATCTCTGCTGCAGTGCAAAGATCGGTTGCTGCAATAAATCATAATACAATATTTGCTGCGGCTGCAGCCGAAGCTCCTGACTAAGCCGCTGCGTTTGACCAAACTTAAGCATCTCGGCAATATTCTCCCATCAAATATCTCTCATTCCGTTTGTACTTACATTAATCGCTAATTTATCATACCATTCTTCTCCATACAACCGGATCAGAGCATCTTTCACAAATTCTATCACATCGATGTTCTCAGTTTCACCTCTTTTGATTGCCGGCTTGCATTCGGCAATCTCGTGATAACGGAGAATATCCCCTCCGAACTTATTGACGCGAATAGGATAAAGATGGCACGAAATAGGTTTTCTGAAATTAGTTTTTCCGTCATTGAACTCTCGTTCGATTGCGCACTTCGCAATTCCCTTCTCTCTATAAACAAATACACAATCTTTATCATCGACGCAGGTAGTAGCATAGTCACCGCTTTCTCCTTCGTAAAATCCAAACTCTTCAATTACTTTTTTCTTTTCTTCGCTCAACATCGAAAGGACTTCCGGAAGCACTCGTTCGATTTGTTCAATCTCCGAATCAAGCAATGGTGCCCCTCTTCCGCCCGGCAGGCTACAGCACGCGCCTTTACATTTCAATACGTCACATGCGAATTTGCGATCGAGCAAATTTCCTTCGATAACCACATTATCAAGTACAACTAATTCTTTATTCATCGTTTTAAATTCATATCACAGCCTTGAAAATTCCAAATCCATATTTCAATTTGGCTTACTAAGTTAACAACTTGGGAATTAACATGAAAGAAATGTGGTATGGGAATTGATGATAAACAGCTATTTCATCGACGGAGATATAAATTAGAGTGTTGGTTCTAAGAAATCCGTGTGGCGGACGAGCATTAAGATCGAAGATTGGCTAATTATAAAATATTTCTCTCTTTCAAATTCGATCTCAACAGACTGATCGCGAAGAAATAAGGCGTAATCGCCGGCTTCGACTTGCAGCGGAATATACTTTACCGGTTCCCGCGGCGAAGTTGACCACGGCTCCTGGTCGATGTAGTTTGGATTAGCGATTGCATAGCCCGGTCCGGACTGTACCACAATGCCGCCTTGTACTTTTTCCCTATCTTTTACACCGGGTGGTAAGTACAAACCGTGCTCTGTTCTTTCTTGATTCTTGTCCGGCGACACAAGAACTTTGTCTCCGACGAGAACGATCTTTCTTCTTGTTTTTACGTCCATGGAGCATAAATTAACACAAGTATGGGGAGAAAAGAAATATCGAGAGCCCAATCAATTTGGATTTTAATTTGATAGTTGTTAGAATTATTCGTGTGTTCAATTCATCAAAAAATTCATAAAACGGAGGTAAAATGAGTAAGAAGGTATGGCTTGGATTCATAGCGGTCTTCATAGTTTTGGAGATCCTTATGTTGCTCGTGGACGGAGTGCTCCTGATGAACACTTACACTTCAATCCAAGGCGTTTGGCGTCCTGATATGGATTCCAAACTCTGGATATACCACGTCATTAATATCTTTACCGCATTCTTTTTCTCCTTTATATTTTCCAAGGGATATGAGAAGAAGGGTATCATGGAGGGAGTGCGATATGGATTCTACATCGGGGTTTGGATGAGCGTTGGAATGGCTTACGGCAGCTACGCCATGATTGCAATTCCATACTCGCTGGCACTTCAATGGTTCATATACGGGGTACTTGAATACATCATCGCTGGTGCTGCACTCGCTATGGTTTTCAAAGAGAGACCGAAAACGACGGCTGCATAAAAGAATTTCGGCAGGCGACGTAATGGCACTTCGCCTGCCGTAACTTGTCAATCCCCGGCTTTATGGTACAATGATTCCAAATATTTTTCCGCATCGATTGCGGCCATGCAACCGGTACCCGCCGCAGTAACAGCTTGTCGATATTCTTTGTCGGCAACGTCGCCCGCCGCAAAAACGCCCGGCACACTGGTCTCGGTTGAACTGTTCCTCGTTACAATGTAACCGACATGATCGGTTTCAATTTGACCTTTAAAGATCGCAGTGTTTGGTTGGTGACCAATTGCAACAAAGACTCCTTCACATTTCATCTCGCTCTTTTCGCCGGTAGCGACGTTCTTCAAAATAACACCACGCACGCGTTTATTTTCTACGCCAAGCACCTCATCCACAATTGAATTCCACACGAACTTTATCTTCGGGTTTTTGAAAGCACGTTCCTGCATAATTTTGGAAGCGCGCAAAGAATCACGGCGATGGACAACAGTCACTTTGCTTGCAAACTTTGTAAGAAATGTTGCTTCTTCCATCGCGGTATCCCCGCCGCCTACCACGATCACTTCGCAATCTTTGAAGAAAAATCCGTCGCATGTCGCACAAGCGGAAACACCATAACCCATCAAGGCTTTCTCCGATTCAATGCCGATGAGTTTTGCCGAAGCGCCCGTCGAAATTATTATCGAGTCAGCAGTGAAAGTTTCGTTCTCGCTTTTCACGACAAACGGCCGTTTTGAAAGGTCAACCTCCGAGACATCTTTGAAGAACGCCTCAGCACCGAATTTCACCGCTTGCTTCTTCATTACTTCCATTAGCTCGGGTCCCATAATACCCTCAGGAAAACCCGGATAATTTTCAACTTCCGTTGTGATCGTTAACTGGCCTCCAGGTTGATTGCCTTCAAAAATTATCGGCTCAAGGTTCGCCCGGGCTGTGTAAATCGCCGCCGTCAAGCCGGCAGGCCCAGAACCAATGATGATAACTTTCTTGTGAGTCATACTTTCACCTTATTCTTTGACACGATAATTTGTTTAAGTCCTTCGTCAAGAAAATCTTCGATGAAATAATCCGCCGCCTTTAACACTTCCCGCGAAGTTGTCGTCAACAATCCAACACAAGTCATTCCTGCCGCCTTTGCCGCTGTTACGCCGGAGAGCGAATCTTCGAAGACAACGCAATTTTTTGTGTCCTCATTCAATTCCGATGCTGCTTTCAAAAACACCTCCGGATCGGGTTTCCCAGATGAAACATCATCACCGCACACTTCGGCATCAAAGATCCCGCGAAGCACAAACGCCTTAAGAAAAGCGTCAACATTCTGGCGCGGCGCAGAAGTCGCGAGAGCCACCTTCTCTCCAGATTCTTTGAGCGACCGGACAAACTCAAGCGCGCCACTAACCGGCACGCCAACTTGTCCAACCGTTTTTACGAAGTTTGAATCAACTTCGTCGGAGATTTTTTTTGTTTCTTCCGGCGAAAATTTTTCCTTCCCAAAAATTATCTCCAGAGTTTCTTGGCCTCGTTTTCCAAAGAAGCTTTGTCGAAATGTACCATAATCCAAATCTTTATTTAAACCGCGAAGGACGTCCCTCCAACCGTGATAATGAATTCTCGAGCTGTCAATCAAAACGCCATCTAAATCAAAAATGAATCCTTTATATTTCATTTGTTTCCCTTTTCAACTTTGTTCACACGTTGTACTGCAAACTTTTGAGCCAAAGGCTCCTGCGCTTCAGGCGCAAAAATGGCTTCCACATTACGTTGCAACCCTTCGTACCTCGCTCGTTTCACAGGGCTTTTACGAAATCTCGCCCAAAATTCATCTCTTGACATTAGATGAATGTCTTCGGCTTTCAGATTCAAATTTTCTTCACGCGGAGCAAATCCCGCGTTGTCCGTAGGAGTTTGAAATTTCTTGTTCCATGGGCAAACCTCCTGGCAAATGTCGCAACCGAAAATCCAATTATCAAACTTCGATGCAAGCTCCGTCGGGATCTTTCCATCCTTGTTTTCGATGGTCAAAAACGAAATGCATTTGTTTGCATCAAGAACATACGGCTCAACGATGGCCTCAGTTGGGCACGCATCTATGCAGGCACGACAGCTTCCACAGTGATCAATTTCCATAATGTCGTAGTCGCAAACAACGTCGGTAATAACTTCGGCAAGAAATATCCACGATCCAATTTCACGATTGATAACATTCGTATGTTTTCCTATCCATCCTATTCCCGCTCGCTGCGCCCACACTTTATCCATAACAGGACCAGTGTCACAATAATATAAGAATTC
This sequence comes from Candidatus Kryptoniota bacterium, assembly GCA_049278975.1. Lineage (GTDB taxonomy): Bacteria > Bacteroidota > Ignavibacteria > Kryptoniales > JAKASW01 > JAKASW01. Next base: position 4,145 of record JBAPNE010000134.1, on the reverse strand, counting down.
ATTGTTAGGAAAATGTTCCTGAAGCCGGGTGGCATATTTCCTCAGCATAGCATTGATAACCGAATGATAATCATCTCCCCATGCATATCTCGAAATTTTCAAAAAATTCTCGTCATGATTCACAGGAACATAATAATTCTTGCCGAGCGATATTATCGTTTTTGCGCCGTCCAAAATGTTATCCGGATTTGTTCGCTTCTCAACATTTTTCTCCATCCAATTCATCGTGCCATGGTAACCACGGTTCAGCCACACTTTGATGTGCAAAGATTCTTCAGCAAGGAATTTTGCCTCCGCAATTCCAACCAAATCGAATCCTTCTTCTATCGCGGATTGTTTTATAAAATCGGCGCTGCTGTCCATCACCAATCGAATTCCTTCGTAATCTTTCTCACGAAGACACTTCCGCCTTCGGTCTTCACATCGAGCATTTTCAACTTCCCGCTTTCATTAACGCATTGTCCCGTTTTGAGATCATACATCCACCCGTGCATCGGACAAATTAAATTGTCGCCGGCGATTTGTCCACCATATTTATCTACAAGCTGTGTATGCTGATGTGGGCAGACATTCACGAATGCGGATACATTTTCCTTCATACCGGGGTCTGTTCCATCTTTGCCGGAAAATTTTACTAATACTATTTCGTCGTCACTGAGCATTCGCACAATTCCTTTGTTCTCAACTAAATCCGACGATTCCGCAATTTTTACAAATTCACCCATTGTCAGTTATCGACATCCGTAGATTAACAAATTCTCGAGGTCAACCATCATTTCATTACTCCGTTCACATCAACGGGTTTTCCTGCCCGAAATCCCTTTTCCGTTTTCTCAATGAAAGTCGCTGGACATTTGGAGTCATGTTCAAAAAAAATTATCCAGTCCTCTTTCGTTGCTCGATTAAGAACGGTTGTTTTTTCTTCAAGCGTAGTCAAAGGAAAATTGTCATAGCCCATAATGAACGGAAGGGGAACATGCGACGACGTCGGTATCATGTCGCCGGGATGATAAAGATTTTTTCCGCCATCTGTTATCAAAACGTTTTGCTGCGCAACCGTATGACCCTCGGAAAGCTTTATGAAAATCCCGGGAAACAATTCAATTTCCCCATCAAGCAATTTCAACTTTCCCTGTTCACAAAGTGGTACAAAAGTTTCTTTAACAAAACTAGCCCTGTCCTTTTCGGAAGGCTTGACAGCCCACTCATATTGCTTCTTCTGAACGTAGTAAGTCGCATTGGGGAAAGCCGGTTTGAAAGAGCCGTCGTTGTCAAGAAATGTTGCGCCGCCAACATGGTCAAAATGAAGATGAGTAAGGATCACATCGGTAATGTCGTTGGGTAAAACACCGATGGCAGAAAGCGAATTTCTAAGAGAGAACTTAGAGTGATCTATTCCATAAATATCCGTAAACTTTTCATCCCATTTCTCTCCGATGCCCGTATCGACCATGATGCAGTGTTCGTCGTCTCTTATGAGAAGCGTGCGAAGAGCAAGTTCGATACGATTTCGCTCGTCCGCAGGATCCGACCTGTTCCACAAAACTTTCGGCACAACGCCAAACATTGCTCCGCCGTCAAGGCGGAAACGACCTGTTTCTAATGCATTCAAAGTATAGCCTCCTACACGCATTCAACGCTCCATGATATTTCAGATTTTCTCATATTCATTCAGAACAATAAAAGGCGTCCTAAAAGTTTTCCATCCGAGGACTGAATTTACGCCGTCAAGATCGGTAGTCTTGACTGGGTAACTTCAAAAACAAAAAAGGTCGGGCGTGCAACCCGACCTTTTAGTCCAACCTTCTCTTTGAGAGTTGAACTCAGTAGTTTACTTACGGAATCTTGAAGTGCCCGCAGATAGCTCCAACCCTGCAAGCTCGGGATTCAATTTCGCCGCACGCGCAAAAAGGGCTTCTTCCGTCTCAAGGTTATTCGGATCCGGAATACAGCAATCTACCGGGCAAACCGCTGCGCATTGTTCCTGATCATGGTGTCCTACACACTCTGTGCATTTCTCCGGAACAATGTAATAAAAATCATTTGAAACCGGTGGATGCTTTTCGCCGAAGAGTTCCCACTCGACGCCGCCGGCATAGATTGCAGTGTTCGGACATTCCGGCTCGCAGGCGCCGCAGTTAATACACTCTTCAGTGATCATCGTAGCCATTAATTTTCTCCTTTTTTATTTTGTCGGTACCGGAGCAAATCTAACTCGGGGAAGGCTTGCGCCGCCGGTATCTACTTTAATCATCTCAAAGTCACTGCCAATTTTAAAAAAATCTCTCGATTTAACGAAATATCGACATCGACTTTGATAATATATTTCGTGTATGAAAATATTTCAACCCACTCACAAAAAAACAGCTTTGATAATCAATCATTCTCAACCCCACAATAAAAAAAGCCCCTCGATTATCGAGGGGCCTCTTTGGATCTTACGTTCCGGTTTTACTGCTACTTGAGTAGAAGCATCTTCTTCGTTGACGTGAAGTTGTTTGCATCCATTCTATAGAAGTAAACTCCACTTCCTACTTGCTGACCATGGTCATTCAACCCGTTCCATTCTGTTGAGTATGATCCGGGTGCTACGTTGCTTGAATTGACCAGTGTACGTACTTCTCTTCCGAGTATATCGTATATCACAATCCTAACACTCGACAAATTCGGTACGTCATACTTCAGTTCCGTTGTCGGGTTGAACGGGTTAGGATAGTTCTGGTTCAGCGCGAATACTGTCGGTATTCCGTTACCTTCTTTGACTCCATCTATAACTGTGCTAACCTTGCTCGCACCATAAATGTTCGAGTTATCGCTGGTGAACACTGTAAGCTGCACTGTAAGAGTCCTTGAACCGCCCGTCACAGGACCGGTGAATGTCCTCGGGCCAACGATTACCTGCGGGTTCCCTCCGAATGTCAGTACTCCGCTTGACAGCACTTGTGTAATGTTGACAACGATCGTGTCGGTATAGTTTACGTTATAATAATAATCACGCGGTGTAACTGTGAAGCTAAGATTCGGGCTGGTCTTGCTTAGCTGTGTCGTGTTTATAGTGACCATCCACTTGCCCCACTGTCCGACTGCTGTTATCGGTGTGAACGTTACACCATTAGAGGTAGTCGCCGCGTATGCGCGACCTCCAAGGCTGACTGTAACTGTATTCACAGTATCTTCTGCCGTGAACTTGTGCAGGTAGAATGTCGCCTGACCTTGGCTGAATACTGTATCGGTAATATTTATTCCTGCTGTCTTGACATACTTATTATTCTTGTCCTTATACGTGAAGTAGTATGTCGTATCCTTCGTCGTAATCGCGCTGACAGCCGTGTTGTTCAAAACAAGCGACTGGCCGGCGACTGCATACGTATAGATACGATGGTTAAGAATATCATACGCAGTAACTGTTATGGCAACGCTGTCTCCTGCAGGATATGAACCGGCCTTCGCAAATGCCAGTACAAAATTGTTCAGGCTGCCTGTCGCTACTGAGCGCACCAAAGACGTATCGTTATTTCCGCCGAGGCTTGCATACACTTTCTGTGTATCTGCACTGCTGGCAAATGATGTGAAGGAGATCGTCTCCATAAGCGATCCGCCAACACTTGCAACACCGGCTGTTCCTACGATTGTACCCTTGGCAACCTTACCGGCGCCATTCGCCACTACACCACCACGGTTACCTCTCACGCTCGTCACTGTGTCTGCTACCAAAATGGCAGAATCGGCGTCGATATTAGCTCTCGACGGTGCCGTTAACACGCCATTCTGAAGTGGATCACGTGTGTTACCACCGGCAAGGCCGAGGTCGATGTGATTTCCATATTGATCCTGCTTTTCAACCGTCAGTGTCGTGGTCTGTCCGGCAACTGCTGTCGTATCCATTGCTGGAGTAAGTGCAATCTGCGCGAACGCTGCTGGCGTTACCCAAACAGGGAACGATTCGGCAAGTGCTGAATTCGCTGCGGCAACGAGACTAACCGCGTCTGTGCCGATCTTCTTTCCGGAAGAAGCTGTCCTGCTAAGGGCTCCATTAGCACCGGGATACAGTGTATCGGCGGAAGTGGTATCTGCAGTCCGCACGAACTTAACGAGTCCGCCGGTCGAATAATAGATCGCATACTGTGCCTTCAGAGGAGCTATCG
>JBAPNE010000133.1:0-2434 GCA_049278975.1 Candidatus Kryptoniota bacterium | reverse complement strand
ACCTGAAGAGTTAGCGAACTTCGACGCGTTCTTGAGAAATCCTGAGCTTGTATCCGAGTGGTACAAACATCGCAGGGAAGTTACGAGAGTTGCCCAGCCAAACGCCGCGCATCTCGCTCTTGTCGAAATGGAGAAAATGTTTCCGCATTTCACGCTTATAACACAGAACATTGACAATCTCCACAGACGCGCGGGGTCAAGAAATCTTGCTGAGCTTCATGGAAATATGGAGAGAAATTTTTGTCTGGGTTGCGGGAAACGATATGATGGTACAGATTTCGACAAGAATGGCTCATTCAAATGCCCGGAGTGCTGCGGCCTGATCAGGCCGGACATCGTCTGGTTCGGAGAAATGTTGCCAGCGGCGCAATGGGACAGTGCCGAGAGCGCTTCTGAAAATGCTGACGTCATGTATGTCATCGGCACATCGGCCGTCGTTTATCCTGCGGCACAGCTGCCGATGACAGTCAAGCGGCATGGCGGAATGATAGTGGAAGTAAATATCGAGAAAACGGAGCTTTCAGAATTTGCGGATGTGTCCGTTCAGGGTTTGGCGTCCAAGGTCTTGGACGAATTGGTAAATAAAATAAAGGAGTATCGAAAAGTTGGGAAATCTAAATAGGAAAACAAAAATTATATCCACACTTGGTCCGGCATCCGATACACGGGAAAAAATAAAGAGCCTTATAGAAGCTGGTGCAGATGTCTTCAGATTGAATTTTTCGCACGGAACTCACGAGGAACATGCGCGTCATATCGACATCATACGTCAGTTTGAAGTCGATCTCGGCAAAAGGTTTGCTATCATTCAAGATCTCCAGGGGCCGAAGATTAGAGTCGGGGAATTGAAAGACACGATGGAGCTTAAGAACGGCGAAGTTGTGACTCTTACCGTTGGAAATAGTTTGGCCAATCTAAAAACAATTCCAGTGACGTACGAGGGATTGATCAAGGATGTAGTCGCCGGCGATAGAATCCTGATGGACGATGGGCTTTTGGAACTCAAAGTGAAGTCAATTACTGGTGAGAAGGTTGATTGCCTCGTTGTGAATGGAGGGCGGCTAAGCTCGCATAAGGGAATCAATTTGCCGGGTGTAAAAATCAGCATTCCATCCTTAACGGAAAAAGATAAAGATGATTTGAAATTCGGGATTGAAATTAAAGTTGACTTTATTGCGCTCTCGTTTGTGCGCCATGCTTCGGATGTACTTGAACTGAGAAGTTTGATCGAACGGCTTAAAGGAACGCAGGGAATAATTTCCAAGATTGAGAAGCCGGAAGCAGTTCATGAGATCGATTCGATCCTCGAAGTGAGCGATGCTATCATGGTTGCGCGCGGCGATTTGGGTGTGGAAGTTCCAATTGAAGATGTCCCTATTATTCAAAAAACAATAATTCGCAAGTGCAACGAATGCGGCAAGCCTGTAATAACTGCCACACAGATGCTCGACTCAATGATCAGAGAACCGCACCCAACAAGAGCGGAAGCGACCGATGTTGCCAATGCGGTATTTGACGGTACAGATGCCGTTATGCTCAGCGGGGAAACTGCGGCAGGCAATTTCCCGGTAGAGTCCGTCAAAACCATGGTCTCGATCATAAAAGCGGCAGAATCGCAGCTCGATATCGTAGAACGGCGGTTGAATTACAAAACCGTTCGCGACGACTTTACGGATGGGATTGCCGAAGCCGCATGTTCGCTTGCAAAGGATGTAGATGCTTCTTTCATTGTCTCAATTACGAATACAGGGACGACTTCGCGTGCTCTGGCAAAGTACAGGCCCCATGTTCCAGTATATGCATTAACCGAGAGCTTAGTTGTTGCCAGGAAATTGCTTCTCGTATGCGGCGTGATTCCCGTCGAGGTCGCTTCGCTCTCCGACACCGATGCTATGCTGGCACAGGTAAGCTCCATTCTGAAAACGAAATCGCTGGCGTCAACAGGTGACACATACGTTCTGACTGCCGGCACGCCGCTCCTGGCTCGCGGAACGACAAATACGCTCAGGATAGAAAAGGTTATCTAGCGTACCGTGGCACATGGGGACATGAAAACAAGTTGTCAGAAATAAATATGCGACTGTACCAGTGCCTCGATGGGGTTTGAGTTGCCGCTGACGTTTTTTGATGTGTTGTACCTGATTTGCGGCGTGAGATCGACATGAGGAATCGGGTAGATATCTAGTCCAAAAATGTATCTGTAGTAAATCGGCGAACCGGGGCCTGAGAATGTTTTGAAGTAATCGAATCGTCCGGTAGCAGACAACCCGCTTATAATGAAATATGTTGCCTCGACAAAAGCTGCATTTGACCTAGCGTTCGGTGCCGGGGGATAAATTGCAAGTACGCCCGGAAGGGAATTTGCCCAATCCCATTCTCCGAGAATTGTAAATCGCTCTCCGATTCCTGCGCCGGCTTGCAGACCGTATATCTT
>JBAPNE010000132.1:0-14826 GCA_049278975.1 Candidatus Kryptoniota bacterium | reverse complement strand
ACGAATAGTTGCATTTTGTCGCTATCATGGTCACTGTGGTGACGAGTGTCATCGACGCTTCGGGTCAGATATTACAAAATATCCAGCAGGATAACGAGAAACGTCGTATCTCCTCATGCGATCGGCTTATTAGAATATTTTTATGTCGCTCCTCGGATCGATGTAATATCTGTTGATCTTCACTTTGCAGAAAAACTCGTCTTCGTCAACCTTGAAATCCTTTGGATCAAATTTTACAAGTTTCATAGTTTGCCACTCTGTGGTCGGATGAATGAACTCAAAGCGGTTCTTCGAAGTGGTGACTTTAATCGGCATCTTGAAATCTTTCATACTGGCATCCCACTTGAAACGCAAGGCGGTGCTGTCTCCTTTCTTCGTGACGAAAACCGTCAACTGCGGTAACGCCGGATATCGAAGATATTGCTCGAAGAAATAATTGTAGTCTGTACCAGTGTGTTGGTTTATATAATCAATAATGTCATCTGCATCGACGGTTTGATAGGCGTACTTCTCTTGAAATCCTTTCAGGATTGAAAACCAAAGTTTATCATTGGCGATGACGTCCCGCAATGTATTGAGCACGAGCTGGCCTTTGTCGTACATGTCGCCCGCGCCTTCATGGTTCACATTATACGGTCCGATAATCGGCTCATCGTTTCTGACATTTTGTTTCTTCGCATTGATATATTCTAATGCAGCTTTGTGCCCCCAGTTGTACTCGGCGTAAAGTGCCTCGGCATACGCGGCGAAGCTTTCATGTATCCACATGTCGGCAACGTCTTTTGATGTAATACTGTTGCCCCACCACTCGTGCGCGCTTTCGTGTACGATTATGAAATCGAATTTCAATCCGACCGTCGAGCTTGCTCTTCCTTCGTAGCCAAGCTGGTAATGGTTGCCGTAGGCAATGGCGGATTGGTGTTCCATGCCGTTGTGCGATGACTCGATCAGTTTATAGCCATCGCGGTAGAACGGATACTTTCCGAAATATTTTTCATAGCACGCGAGCATTGTCTTGACTTGCTTGAACTGCTTTTTTGCTTTCTGCAAATTCTCCTGCATCACGTAATAATCTAGAGTTAGTTTGCTGCCGTCGCGGCTCCTATAAGTGTCATTGAAGTGTGCGTACCTGCCGATGTTGACAGTTACATCGTAATTGTTTATCGGATAGCTGATGAACCAATTATACTGTGTACGTCCGCCGGGAAGTTCAACCTCGCTTCTCAATCTTCCGTTGGAAATATCTTCGAGGCCTTTCGGAATCGTGACGCTCAGCAGCATGCTGTCCGGCTCAGCGGACTGGTGATCTTTGTTGGGCCACCAAAGGCTCGCGCCTGTCCCCTGGCAGGTTACCATCACCCATGGATTACCTTGTCCCGCCTTGCGGGATCCCGCATATTCTTTTTGGGATAATAATGAGCGGGACTTGTCTTTCTTCCAGATGAAGCCGCCGTCCCATGGTGGATTCTTTGCAACCTGCGGTCTGCCGGAATAATAAAATACAATCTGATGTTCCGTGTTTTGCTCCAGCTCTCTCGGCATATTGATGAACACGGCTCCGAACTCTCGGGAGTATTTCAGGATTGTACCATCTTCGAGTATTATGGAATCGACATTCATATTCGCGAATAGATCGACTTGCATCTTGTTGAAAGCGTTCACCACCTTGAACCTGATCGTGTTTGATCCCTGAATCGATTGCGAATCCGGATTTATTGAAATATCGAGATGATAATAAGTTACGTCATAACAGGTTCGAAGAGGCGATAGATATCCGCGGAGTGAATCGGCTCTCGTGAACGAACCCCAATTGTAATGCGAGGGCTCCTGCGCAAAGAGAATTGTTGTTGAAGATCCCGTAAACGAGAAGGATAGAAATAGAAAAAGGAGTGTCGATTTTTTCATAGTGGTCACCGCTAATTGTCTCAATTGAATCTTTGAGGATTACATTTCCTCGGCTTGCGGCATTGTCATTCCCGCATGCTTTCAGCGGGAATCCATTATGGATGCCCGACAGAAACGTTCGGGCGTGACACGATACCTCACCGCCTATGTCGAGGTGGTTCATTAAAATGACAGAAAGAATTTAATCTCTTTGCCGAAAGGTTACAACAAAACCAAAATGATTAATGATTAAGGTGAAGGTCGTCTCTTTCAGAACCGGACAATTGATGAATTATGCCTGGATCCTCTCGAAGAGATAACTGCCAACGCCAAGAAGAATAGCCGTTATCATGACAAGAACGATCAAGTCGGTTGCCATGCCGAAGGTTGTTGTCGAGGAGAGGAAGGAATATCTCAACCCATCAACTCCGTAAGTAAGCGGGTCGATTGATGCAATTATATCCAAAGCTTTCGGGACTCCTTGGAGAGGGAAGAGCGCCCCTGAAAGAAAAAACGTCGGCATTACTAAGAAATTAATTATCAACTGAAAGCCCTGCATGTCCTCCATCGTGGAAGCCAGGCCTATTCCGAGAGAAGTGAAAAGAAGGGCAACCAGAAAGACAACAACCAGGGCGAGAGGCAGCATGAATGAATTCTGAATCCTGAACCCGACCAGAAGAGAAAGTACAAAAACAATTATTCCCTGGATCGTGGCTACCGTGGCACCACCGAGTGTCTTGCCGAGCATTATCTGAAATCTCGACACCGGCGCGACCATAGTCTCTTTCAAGAAGCCGAATTGCCTGTCCCAGATAAGATCTATCCCTGAGAAAATTGCCGTGAAGAGAACGCTCATGAGAATAATTCCGGGAGCTAAGAATTCCATATAATTCCCGGCGCCTGCTCTTTTATAAATCGAACCGAAGCCGAATCCGAAGGCGAGAAGAAAAAGAAGAGGCTGTCCGAGCGAACCGATAATTCTAGACTTCGATCTGAAGTATTTCTTGATTTGTCTTAACCACATTATATATATGACGCTCATCTTCTTCTTCCTCTCCACAATTGTCCCATTCTTCTCATGCGATCCAAGCTGGTTGCCTCTTCTTCGCGTATCTTGTGCCCTGTTAGATTGAGAAATGCGTCTTCAAGTGTTTCGGTATTTGTACGGCTTTTTAGCTCGCTTGAAGTTCCGATTTCGATGATCTTGCCTTGGTCGATGACAGCTATGCGATCGGCGACCCGGTCTGCCTCTTCCATGTAATGCGTCGTAAAAAACACCGTCATGTTTTCTTTTTCGTTTATGTCTTTCACATAGCTCCACATGTGATTTCTTGTCTGGGGATCGAGTCCGAGTGTCGGCTCGTCCAAAAAGAGAATATGGGGATGATGTAATAAGCCTCTGGCGATTTCCAATCTTCGCTTCATACCTCCCGAAAACGTCTTGACGAGATCATTTTTTCTTTCCCAGAGTTCTACAAACTTTAGGAGTTCTTCGATCCGCTTGTTCCTTATGTCCTTCGGTACTTTGTAACAGATGGCATGGAACTGCATGTTCTCCAGACCTGTCAGGTCGTCGTCAAGACTCGGGTCCTGGAAAACTATTCCGAGAGATTTTCTAACTCCATCCTTATTGTGCATTGGATCAAAACCGTTCAGTATTATTTTCCCGCCTGTCGGATGCAAAAGAGTTGTAAGCATCTTTATCGTAGTGGACTTTCCCGCTCCATTCGGTCCCAGGAACGCAAAAATTTCTCCTCTCTTTACTTCAAAAGAGATATTGTCAACGGCCACGATGTCGCCGAATTTTTTTGTCAGATTCGAAACAGTAATGATATTTATATGATCCTTATTGAAACTCAAGTTTTGCTCCTTTGAAACAACGTTGGTAGTTCTGGTTTGCAAAGCTCATCCTCCTCGCAAAGCGCTTACGATGTTTAGTCTTGCGGCTCTCGCTGATGGGAGAAATCCGCCGAGGATTCCCATTAACACTGCAAATATCATGGATCCAACGACTGAAGCAGGTGTAAGGGCAAAGCTGAATGTCAACTCCGAAAAAGAAGTAAAGTTCATTGTCGATACCGAAACAAACTGGAGGAGTGAAGCGATAGTTATTCCGAGGAGTCCGCCGGTGAATGAAATCAGGATTGCTTCCAGGAGGAAAACAACGAGTACGCTTCTCCTGCTGAATCCGAGTGCGCGCAAAGTTCCTATTTCAACTGTGCGATTGGATACTTCCGCGTACATTGTGATCATCGCCCCGATTGCAGCCCCAAAGCTGAAGATTATCGTTATCATCGTACCGACAACTTTTATAAAGGTGGCAAGCGTTTCCGATTGCTCTCCGAAATATTGCTGCTCGGGTTTGGGCTCAAACTCTTGAAGTCTTCTGTCAGACGTGAAAGCCTGTTTGAACTTATCGAAGTCCGAAGGATTATCAAGTTTGACAGTTATTGAAGAAACACTGCTTCCTCTATGAAATGCGTCCTGTATCTGGTGATAGTCGCACCAGATCTCCGATTCGAAGCCGCTTCCATTGTTTGAGAAAACCCCGACGACTTTCCAGTAATCTCCTGCCAGCTTGATCGAACCACCCAGATGCGCTTCTGGATATCTTTTTGCAACAGATTCACCGACGATCACTTCGCGCAGCGCCGGGTTGAACATTCTTCCTTCAATTATCTTGACATCGGGGTGCAGGTATAATGTGGCTTGAGAGACACCTCTGACTGTAACATTGGTGAGACTTCCATCGGGTGTAGTCAAGTTTATGACTACGACCGGCTGATATGAAATTGCCGGAGAACCATCCGGTGTCTTTGCGATGTAAGGCAAGGTACTGATTACGTCCTGTGTTGCGCCGACTATTATGCTGGAGATTTCGCCGTTCGATCCCTTTCTTACAATGACGGCATTATCCGGCGAACCTGTTGCGACCAGAGTTTTCTTTACGCCGTTGGCCAACATGAGGACCGCACTGAAGACAAAGATGACCAGTGCGATGCCTGCGAGCGTTATCAGGGTCGAGATTCGTCTCGTTCTGAAATTCTTAACCATGTATTTAAATGGAATCTTCATTTGTCTTCTCTTTCAAGAAATTGTGTGCACGAAGCTTTTGATTTAACATTTGTCGTTTGTCTTCATACTAGCAATGAGCCGTTTGCCTTTTGTATTATCCGGCGAACCTCAGTCCATCGGCTATCTTCGTGTTCAATGCACGCTGGATGGGGAAGACTGCTGCAGCTATGCCGACAACTAAAACTGCCGCAAGTGCGAATATCAGGTTATGCAATTCCACTTCGAACACCGGGAAGAAGGTTCTTGGAACGAACTCGCCCATTCCCTTGACGGACATAAAAGTAAGTGCAATGCCGAGGCCTCCTCCAATTGCGGAAATGAAAAGAGATTCTCCAAGAATTAATCCAATCAGATGTCCCGCAGAAAATCCAAGCGCCTTCAGGACTGCATATTCTCTCGTTCGTTCTCTAGCAGACATTATCATCGTGTTCGCGAGCACCAACATTATTATTCCCACAATCACGAATGACATGTATTGCATTCCATTAATGATCGCGCTTGAAGAAGACACGAAGCTTTGTTGGAATGCACGTTCCGATTCCGTCTTAGTTTCGGCAGAAGAGTTTTTGAACAGTGCGTCCACCTGGCTACTGATTGAGCTTGCGTTATTACCGTTGTCGATTCTTTCGATGAACCAACCGACTTCATCGCCTCGCATCGGCCAGTCTTTTTTCACCTCTTCATTCAAGTACGTCCAGTGAAAAAATAGTTGAGTCGCGTCTGTTGATTTGAATTTCGGCGTATAAATTCCGCGGACGACAAACTCCCATTTCCCCGGGTAAATGTCGCCGTTAAGGGGAATGATGTCTCCAAGCTTGAAGTGGTACTGCTTTGCAAGCTCGCTTCCGATCACGCAGGAATTTCCTTCCTTCTTGAAGTCATCAAGTTCCTTTGTGCTGATGAGATACTCCGGATAAACATCGAAGACGGTATTATCGTCAACTGCCATGCGCGCGAAGAAATGATTCTGATCGATGTATGTACCACCAAACCAATTCATAAATGTAACTTCTTTAATTCCAGGTATTTGTTTTATCTTTTCCAGATATGAATAGGGAAGTGGGTTTATTATCGTGACAGCGTCACGTGTGACGAGTCTGTCGATTTGCGATGCTTCAACTCCGGAGTTCCAGCTTGTTACAGCAGTCTGGATTAATCCGAACGCCATGACCGCAATCGCCAGGCCTAAGATGGTCAGGGCAGTCCGCAGCCTGTGTCTAAACATATTCTTTACTATCAGTTTCAATACTCTCATGTCATGCCTCCAGCAAGTCGCCTTTTTCGAGATGGCGCTGTAATTTTGCGTGTCCTGCTGCATGAGGATCGTGTGTAACCATCACAATTGTCTTTTTGAATTCCGAGTTAAGTCTTTGCATTAGCGTCATGATCTCCTCGGCTGAATTCTTATCAAGATCTCCCGTCGGCTCATCCGCAATCAGAAGAAGCGGGTCGGTGACGATGGCCCTTGCGATCGCGACTCTCTGTTCCTGTCCGCCGGAAAGTTGTTTCGGGTAATGATCCATTCTATCTGCCAGTCCGACTATCGCGAGAGCACTCTCCACATGCTGTCTTCTTTCCGCCTTTGAAAGTTTTGTCAGAAGAAGCGGGAGTTCAACGTTTTCGTATGCGGTCAAAACCGGGATCAGATTGTAGAACTGGAAAATGAAACCGATATTCGACGAACGCCACTTTGCAAGAGCGGATTCACCGAGTTTGGAAATATCTGTTCCCTTTACCAACACTTCACCCTTTGACGGCTTGTCGATTCCGGCAATCATGTTTAGTAAAGTCGTTTTGCCGGAGCCGGATGGCCCCATCAGCGCTAGAAATTCCCCATCCAGTACATTGAGATCTATGTCGTTTAAGACGGGAATCTCGATGCTGTCCCGCCAGTAAGATTTCGAAACATTCTTTATCTCGATAAGGTTTGCCATTTCTTCTCCTGATTTTGTTTGGAAAAAATCTTGGTGGTTAGCTGCTTATTGTTTTACGCTTACCTTCATGCCGTTTTTAATCTGATCGCCCGGTGAATCGATTATCTGGTCTCCGATTATCAAACCGGATTTCACCTCGGCGTCGTCACCGACTATCCTGTCGAGAACGATGGATGTTTCAACCGCCGTATTATCTTTGATTTTGAATACGACTTTTTGTCCGTCGCGGGTAACAACTGCTGTAGAAGGCACGACCAGCTTACCCGAATTGTCTCCCGCGCCGCTCGTCTTCTCGGCTTTCAGGAAAAGTACCTTAGCGCTCATCTCGGGCAGGACGCGGCTGTCATACTTCTTGAATGCAACTTTTACCATTACTGTCGCCTTGCCGCGGTCTGCAGTCGGGACGATCTTGGCAACATAGCCGTCGTAGTGAACATCCGGATAGGCATCGAGTGTAATTTGACATTCTTGCCCGGGGATTACTTTTTCAATATTGGATTCTGACACATCCGTTTCAACTTGCAGGGAACTCATGTCGGCAATTGTGACGACAGCGCCGCGTGAATTAACTCCGCCTGCCATTGGCGCAACGATCTCGCCTACATCTGCGTCCTTTGTCAAAACTGTACCATCAAATGGTGCACGGATGAGTGTGTTTTCTACTGAGACTTCTGCTCCTTCAACATTTGCTTTTGCAACATCGACTGAAGCCAGTGCCTTTTTATATTGAGTCTCAGCAGCTTCAAAAACCGATTCGGTAATTGACCCTGACTTTAGAAGTTTTTGATTCCTATCGTAATTCCACTTTGCGTCCGCCAAAGAAGCTTCATTCAATTCAAGATTCGCGTTTGCTTCATTGAGCTGCGCTTTGACATCGCTGTCTTCAAGCCTCGCGATGATCTGATCTTTTTTTACTTTATCTCCTTCTACAACCGCAAGGTAAACCAGGCGCCCAGTGCCCTTCGATGCGACCGCAGCTTTTCTTTGTGCCACGACATAGCCGCTTGCCGTCAATAGCGCGTCACCTTGAGATTGCGATTGCATGACTACGGTTGCCGCACTTACTTTCATTGGTGAATTGAAAAGGGTGCTCGAGACCGCTATTGCTCCTGCGAGTAAAAGAATCGATGGAATGCCGATCGTAAAAAGCCTCTTCATCCCTTTCCCCGAAACTGAATTTTCTTCTCTTTTTGACCTGTCTATCCTAAGTGTGGATAAATCTGCGTTTTTTGTTTCCACGTTTACCTCTTCATCGTTTTAGAATTTCTCGCATCAATCCTCCAACTCTTCGCAAAAAAAACCGTGATTGGCTACTTCGTTAACAATCTTATCGATTCCTAAGTTCTCGCATTCGACGCGCAAAACTTTGTCGTTATCGCTCAGATCTATTGTGCATGAGTACACGCCCGCGATTTTCTGAAGGTCGCGCTTCAAACTTAGGAATTCCGATCTTTTGTCTATGTTTGTTCGTAAAATGAACATGTCTGTAGTTTGGATTTGCGATTTATTAACGATTGTATTCATGGTGGTCCTCAAAGTTGAATGGTACAAGTTTTCCTTCCGGTCCCAAAAACCGGTCTGCTCAACTTATAATGACGAACGAATATTCCAAAATATTGTTTCATGAGTTATTATTGAATTGTTGATAATTGTTTCTGGAGGTACACATGGAGCGTCAATTCTTGCTCCATAATATCATAGCTGTCAAATGGGGTATTAGAGATCAGGTTGACGAATCCATCCCTTGAATATGCACCTTTTCTAAGAAAATATTTGAACGTTGATTTCATGAAGAGTGCCTCTAAGCCTTTTACTCCCATACTTCTTGTAAGTGTGTTTATGTCTCTGTTGGAAACATTCCTGTTGAGATCAACAATTAGAATGGCGCCGTCTTGATTCAAAACTCTATACATCTCGCGTAATGCCTTAAGTGGTTCCTTGAAATTTTTGAAGGCAGCACTGCAGATAATAAAATCAAATGTGTCGTTAGGAAATGGCATGTTGGACACATTGCCTTGTCGAAAATCCACTGCAACGCCAGCACATTTTGCGTTTCTAATGGCAATCTCGACGAAGTCTTTGGTAATATCCAAGCCGGTAACTTTATATTTCCCAGCCTTTGCAAGTTCGATTGCTAAGTAATCGGGACCGGGCGCAACTTCAAGGATGGCACACCCATCCTCGATACGGTTCATCACTTCTTTTGCATATGCTCTCATTTCATCCATTCTGTGGTCTCTGGTATTGTTGTCGTACCATCGTGCGATGGCACCTTCGATTCCGAGGTCGTTGAAACGTCTCATTAGCTTCATCATCGCGTCATCTCCTTATTTTCTTACGTTCTTCTTTTGCTTGACAGCCGAGTGCCCGTTGATTCTGCATTCTTCAGCATATTCTACCAAATCGATTTCACACCCGTCCCCTATTACGACATTTTTCCCGCGTACCACCTTAGCTTTTGTATATTCCAAACGAACTTGATCACCTTCGATACAATCGGTAACGAGCTTGCCTCCATAAAAATCGGCGGGGAGAAAGATTGATTTAAATATGCGCTCCAATTTTGAGCCGTGCCCTCTCCTAACGTCTATTCTCTCGCCGCCTATTTCTGTGATTTTGCATATGCTGTGAATCCTAATCTCAATACTTTCTGCATTCAACAATCCGCCGATTGCCAAGGGTCCTTCCGATCTGAAAATTTCAGCTTCGCAGTTTTTCTTTATCGTGACATAACCTTTGATTCTGATTTCGTCGGATTTGATTCCGCCTTTTGTATCCACTCCGCCGCGGATGACAATGTCCTTGGAATTGATGTCGCCATTAACGTCGACATTTCCCGTAACGCGGATATTGTCTGATTTCAGAAAGCCCGTAATGGAGGTTGAGCCGATTATCTTTGCTTCCTTCGTTTCTACGTCACCGTTAATTTTTGAATTCCCGACACATTTGAACCTCACGCAATCCAAATTTCCGTTGACTATGCAGTCGCCGATAACTTTGGCGCTATTGTAATGTCCGCCCGATGAACTGCTGTCTCCGATGATTTTTAGATCGGCTCTTGTATCAGTTTTCATTTAAGCTGTTCCATCCTAAATCTTTTTGCTCTGCTTCACTTTCGAATCGCCGGAATTTTTAAATGCATTTTTGTATTCGACGATGTCGATCGCGCACCCTGGTCCAATCTCGACGTCTTTTCCGCGCACTACTTTTGCTGTCGTACCTTCGATATAAATTATATCTCCTTCAATGGTTTCTGCCGAAAGCCCGCGTGCCCATCCGGGGAAAATGGAGTCGATGAATTTTCGCAGACCGAATGCGCTGCCGAACCTGATCTCAATATTTTCTCCCCCGATCTCTTTTATTTTGCATGGTGCATAAACTTCGATATTTATTTTTCCAGCATTAAGAAGTCCATTTATTGTAAGTCCGCCTTTCGATTTAAAAATTTCCGAGCCGCAATCTTTATTGACCTTTAACATGCCGCGGTTTTCAATTGACTGTGCCACGATGCCGCCGTGGATGTCCATCATGCCGTCGATTATCAGCTCTTGCGCGTTTAAATTGCCTGCAATCTCAGATTTGCCCGCGACCCTTATTGATTCAGCTTTTACATTTCCGTTCATGCATCCAAGCCCGTTTATCTGGAGATCTATACAGTCGATGTCGCCATTGATATCTCCCTTGCCGTTTATTTGGACGAAATTGAAACTCCCACCGGATGCATTGCCGAGTCCGTTTATTCTGAGGTCCGTCCTGTTTTGATTTTGCATCTTTTGCTTCTCCGAATTATAGTTTTGTTTTGAGTTCTTCGATGCAGCTTGAAACGCTCAGTTGGCTCACGATCTTGACACCGCTTTCAAACTCAAAGCGGTTTGGCGCGGAAAGAAGAATACAGGTTGAGACACCCAACTTTCTTATGAATATTAGGTCGCAGCTTTTGCCTTCGAAGGCGGGATAATGTTCGTCGAGAGTTTTGATAATGGTTTTTCCTTCTTCCGAATTGATCTCTCCAGAGCGAAGCATTTTGTCGAGAATGTAAACGAATAGGATCTTTTCGAAATCGAAAGAGCCTTGCTCTCCGAAGGTTTCAACAAAAATATTCAGCGCCGCTTCCGAGACGATCTTTTCTATAATTAGTTTATCTTTTTCCGAGTGCATGTCTGTTGGATTGGGTGAGAGGATATCAGCGAGTTCATCGAGTGAAGCATCTTCTTTCATATTTTTAATCTTGTCGATGCGCGAAAGAATTTTGTAGCGTGGGAAAAAGGTCTCTTGTCCTGTGAAGGTCGATTTGCGGATAAACCATTCTTCCGGTATCAACATTTTCCGTTTCCATCTGTAAAGCTGGCCGTACGAAATTCCGGCTAGTTCGAGTAAGTCTTTTTTTGAAATTAAGTTGTCTTCCATATTCAATTTATCTTACAACAATATAACATAACACTGTTACGTTGTCAAGGGCGTAATTCACGCTATTTACATTGTTTTTCATGCCATTGTAAATTACTTGATATGGCAATGTTTTCTTGATAGGAAGCTAGAGGTCAGAGGTTAGCCGTTTTTGTGGTAGTAAGCTAAATCTAATGTGTAAAGCATTTTTAACCTAAAAATTATGTTCAAGAAAAATTACTGGTCAATCTTTGGGAGTGTAACTATTCATTGTGTCTGCATTGCAATGCTATCACCCATTGGCTACCTTGATTTCAACGAAATAAGGTCGTCATATGAAAATACTTTTGGTTTATCCACACTATCCGGATACATTCTGGAGTTTTAGACATGCACTCAAATTTATTTCGAAGAAGGCGGCGTTCCCGCCATTAGGTTTGCTCACGGTTGCGGCAATGCTTCCGCCCGAGTGGGAAAAGAAAGTCGTGGATTTGAACGTGAAGCAATTGCGTGATGATGAAATCCTTTGGGCGGATTATGTTTTCATAAGCGCAATGTCTGTCCAGAAAGAATCAGCCAGAGAGGTTATTGCCAGATGTAAGAGCCTTGGAAGAAAAACTGTGGCGGGCGGTCCACTATTCACTGCGCTCCACGATGAATTCGACGACGTCGATTATCTGGTATTGAACGAAGCAGAGATTACGTTGAAGCCGTTCCTTGCTGATTTGGCGGAAGGGAAAACACAGCATGTTTACGCGACGACCGAATGGGCGAACCTAGCCGAGACTCCAATTCCACTATGGGATCTCATCAACTTCAAGAACTATGCTTCTATGAATACACAATACTCACGCGGCTGTCCGTACGATTGCGAATTTTGTGACATCACGGTTTTATACGGGCGCGTTCCTCGGACTAAAGCAAAAGAGCAAGTCATTGCAGATCTCGACAGTTTGTACCAGCATGGGTGGCGGGCAAGCGTGTTTTTTGTTGACGATAATTTTGTCGGGAATAAGAACAAACTGAAGAAAGAAATCTTGCCGTTGCTTATCGAATGGATGGCAGAGAAAAAGCACCCGTTCTATTTCAATACAGAAGTTTCATTGAACTCTGCTGATGATGACGAGCTTATGACGCTCATGGTGCGTGCGGGGTTCAACGCCGTCTTTGTCGGGGTGGAATCGCCGAACGAAGAAAGTTTGGAAGAATGCAAAAAAATTCCGAATAAACATCGGGATCTCGTTGCAAGCGTTAAGAAAATTCAGAGATTCGGCATGGAGGTACAGGGCGGATTCATCTTAGGATTTGATATGGACCCAGCATCTATCTTCGACAGGTTGACGGCTTTCATACAGGAGACAGGTATCGTGACTGCCATGGTCGGGTTATTAAATGCGCCTAAAGACACGAAGCTCTATCACAGGCTAATGAAAGAAGGGCGACTGCTTCGAGTCTTCTCAGGCGATAATACTGATTTCTCGATGAATTTCGTTCCGAAAATGAATAGAGACGCGCTTGTCAAAGGGTATAAGAGCGTAATTAAAAGAATTTACTCGCCGTCGCAATATTATGAGCGGATAAAAAACTTCATGAAAAATTATAGGCCGACTCAGCCTAAAGTATTCCGAGCCGTAAGCTTCGATTATACAAAGGCACTTTTCAAATCTATTGTGCGACTTGGAATAATTGAGAAAGAAAGAGTTTACTATTGGCGATTGTTCTTCTGGTCGCTCTTCACCAGGCCGAAACTTTTTCCAATGGCAATCACTTTTTGTATATATGGCTTTCATTTCAGAAAGATTTTTGAAGAGCATATTGTAAATTTGAAATAGCGCTCACCTCTATCGATCATCTATGGCTCATAGCTCATTTCTAATAACAACGAGTTATTAGTTATAAGCTAACCCTTTCAATATTTCATCAAGAACAAAACTTCCCACGCTCTATGTCTGCCCGAGATCAGGGCCTAAGACAACTCGCACTAAAATAATTAAGAAAAAACAAAAAAATATCCCCCCTAATCTTATTAATTGAAGAATATTGTAGTTTTTGGAAAATAGCAGTTGACAAAAAGCTTGCAATATCTTTATTTGTTATTGTTAATACTGATGATAAGTTAATTTTATTTATATATCTATTGCATTTTCTTAATAATCTCAACATAATGAAGATGGTTAGTGAGGTCGTCAGTTGAAAAAAATCGAAGCAGTCATAAGAGCTAATGAGATGGACGATCTCCATGAGACACTCTACCAGCCCGGAGTTCCAGGCTATCTCGGGGAGAAGGTTGTTTCCACGATCATCCTCTTTGCGGAGACGGGTGAAGTCGGAGATAAAAGGTCCTCGTTTCACCAATCGATGAATCCATGAAGATATCAATTAGTAAATAGAAAGGATTACATATGAAACAAGCATTGATCCCAGTTACATTAATTGCAACCATGTTCTTTTCCACTGTGGCATTGGCGGCAGATTCAACTTCCACAGCAACATCTGCTCTGACCCCAATCACATGGAATGCATTCATTGACGCGTACTACACCAGAAACTTCAATGATCCATCCAATCGAATGAATCAACTTAGGAACTTCGATATTTACGAGAACCAAATTACCTTGAGCCTTGCAGACCTTACCATACAGAAGCAGGCACAACCGGTCGGATTCAAAGTAGAACTGGGTTTTGGGACCACGAGTGACCTTGTTAATACTGTTTCGACATTTGGAACGGCTAGCCCTTCATTGGCAAATGTGATGCAGGCTTATGGTACAGTCATCGTTCCAATTGGTTCCGGGTTGGAAATTGATGCTGGGAAATTTGTGACCCACATGGGAAATGAAGTAATCGTGTCACAAAGCAACTGGAATTACAGCAGATCATACTTGTTTGCTTATGCAATTCCGTATTACCACACAGGGGTTCGCTTAATGTATCCCGTAGCGAGCAATTTCACGGCTGCACTTCATATCGTAAATGGATGGAACTCAGTTATAGACAATAACAAGTTCATGTCGCTCGGTGCGACATTAAACTATTCTCCGGGCTCCACCACAAATGTTGTCTTCAACGGCATGTGGGGTCACGAAAATCTTACGGCAATTGAGAATGGTGCACGAGACGTTTACGATTTCATCGTGACACAGCAATTGTCGGATGCATTCCAGGTTGCGGTTAATGTCGATTACGGTCAGGCTGGTACAACAGGAGGCCTCGCCTTATGGAAAGGAGTTGCCTTGTATGGTAGATACGCGCTCACTTCTAAGTCTGCCCTCGCATTACGCGGCGAGGTTTATTATGACCCCACGCTTGGTGGTTATACCACGGGAGCAGGGTTTGCGAAGGCGACGTTCCAGGAATACACTTTGACATATGAATATCGTCCATACGATCCTCTTCTCATTCGAATTGAAGCGCGTGACGATTTTGCAAACGGTAAGAGTTATCTATCCGAAAGTTCAGTGGCTCCGTATTATTTACCGACAAAAAATTCGCAGCCGACGCTTACTGCTGGTGTCGTAACATCATTCTAAAAGGAGAAGGTATAAGT
>JBAPNE010000131.1:0-4298 GCA_049278975.1 Candidatus Kryptoniota bacterium | reverse complement strand
CCGAACTAAATAACTTTAAGATGCAGTTCAATCAATTGTTCGCGGCTTACTTCGCTCGGCGCATCATCCATCAACGATACCGCACTGGCCGTTTTTGGAAACGCGATGACATCGCGAATCGATTTCTCGCCGGTGAAAAGCATCACGAGCCTATCGAAGCCGAAGGCAATTCCTCCGTGAGGCGGCGCGCCGTATTTGAATGCTTCCAGAAGGTAACCGAATTTCTTTTGCGCCTCCTCTTTGGAAATTCCTAGACAATTGAACATCTTTTGCTGGAGCCCCAGCTGAAAAATTCTTATGCTTCCGCCGGCAATCTCATTCCCGTTCCAAACAAGATCATACGCGCGTGCGCGAGCTTTGCTCACTGAATTCTCCGGTATCCATCTTTTCTTCTGCTCAAATTCTTTCAAACCTTCGTCTAACTTCTCGACGTCTTCTTCTCTGGGCGAAGTGAAAGGATGGTGCATCGCCGCAAATCTTTTTTCATCATCGGACCATTCCAAGAGAGGAAACTCGGTGACCCACAGAAGCGAATTCTGATTTTGGTCGATGAGATCGAATCGCTTCGCAAGCTCAAGACGGAATTGACCGAGCGTAAGAAATATTTTCCCACGCGGCTGCGTCACAAGCAAAATTAAATCACCGGCCTCTGCGGAAAATTTCTCGCGAAGCTTCTTGAGTTGATCCGCGCTGAAATGTTTTGACAAAGGAGAGTCGAGCGTGTCTGCCGTCACCTTGAAATACACCAGCCCCGCAGCACCGCAGCCTTTCGCAAGTTCAATCAGGTCGTCCAACTGTTTCCTGCTCAAAGCCGGCTGTTTTTTCAAATTTAATCCGCAAACAAGATTACCGCTTTGGATACTCGATTCGAAAACTTTGAATTGCGATCCGATCAATATATCCGTGACGTTTTCGATTTCAAGTCCAAATCTCAGGTCAGGCTTGTCGCTTCCATATCTTGTCATCGCCTCGTCATAACTCAAGCGAGGCAACGGAGTCTTGATGTCGATGCCTTTCACTTCCTTGAAAAGATTTCCAACCAAACCTTCCGCCATTTGATAAATGTCTTCTTCTAACACGAAAGACATTTCGATATCTATTTGCGTAAATTCCGGCTGGCGGTCGGCGCGAAGATCCTCGTCCCGAAAACATTTCACGATTTGAAAATACTTGTCGAATCCTGACACCATCAGAATTTGTTTGTAGGTCTGCGGCGATTGCGGAAGTGCATAAAACTTTCCGCGATGAATCCTGCTCGGAACCAAATAGTCCCGTGCGCCTTCGGGCGTACTTTTCATGAGAAACGGAGTTTCGATTTCGAGAAAGCCCAAACTGTCAAGATATCGGCGGACAACCTGAGCGGTCTTATGCCGGGATTGCAAATTGTGCTGCATGTTCTCGCGGCGCAAATCCAAGTAGCGATACTTCAATCGTAAATCTTCGCTCGCGTCGTTTTCGCTATCGATCGGGAACGGCGGAGTTTCGGCTTCGTTCAAAATCAAAAGATCATCCCCGACGACTTCAATTTCACCGGTAGGAAGGCTCGTATTCGTTGTTCCCTCGGGACGGTGTTCCACTTTACCAACAACCGCGATTACGTCTTCGCTTCTCAATTGTTTTGCAACTTGATAAACCGCTTCGTTATGTTGAGGTGCAAATACGATTTGAGTTTTGCCGTACCGATCTCGCAAATCGACAAAAATCACTCCGCCTAAATCTCTCCGGCGGTCAATCCAGCCGTTCAATGTTGCATTTTCATTAATATTATTTTTTCTAAGCTCACCGCAAGTGTGAGTCCTTTTCTTACCGCGCAGGGAAAATATTTGGGACATTTCTTAATTCGATTGATTAATTCAAAATTTGTGAAAATTTAATATACGAAAGGAAGGGATGAAAAGTCAAAACGCAACAGGGTGGGGTAAAGGCTCAGTTTGATCTTAGGGATACTATTACTTTATGGTGAAGAGAATGGTCGCGTGACGTAGGTCACTGCATTGAACTTTGGCAATGAATAGATTGTAGTAAAGAAAATCCCGTATAATCCTCAAAGGGAGCACTCGCTGATGCTCCCTTTCTTTTTGTGGTCATTTCAAACTGGGCTACTCTTGATTAAATTGAGCCACCACCCAGGGCGGAACTTAATGCTTTAGTTTTTAATTTTAACTTTTGAATTTTCAAATTCTTCCGAACTTCTTATCCAGCTCCAGCAGTGGAATCTTTACAAGTACCGGCCTTCCGTGTGGACAAACATACGGCACTTCGGCCTTAAAGAGCTGATCTAGTAACGACTCCATTTCCTCTATCGTCAAATGATCTCCGGCTTTCACCGCAGCTTTGCAGGCGAATGTCTTGCATAGCTTTTCGCGCGGAGTCAGCCGTAGATCGTTGTCGCGCTTGTAATCTTCGATAATCTCGGTGAGAATTGTGCTTTCCCTCCCCGGCTTCAAGTCAACCGGCACGCCGTCAAGCACAACTGTCGAGCCGCTGAACAATTTGACGCCGAACCCCATCTGATTCAGGTCTGCGAAAATTTCTTCTACGACAGTAAAGTCGGCGGGATCAAGATTCAAGCTTATCGGAAACAAAAGCTGCTGAGTGTTTTGTCCATGCTCGTCAAAACGTTTTAGTGTCCGTTCATAAATGATCCGTTCATGTGCGGCATGCTGGTCCACAACAAGAAGCCCAGTCGAAATTTGAGAAATGATATACTTATTGTGAAGCTGATAAATGACGTTGCTGTTTTCCGCAAATGTATCTGCCGATTCACTGCTTGCTACAGTCTCGGAATCAGATGTTCCCGTCGTGCTCTTTCCGCGGACGGAATCTCCGCGCGGAAATCTCAAAGCGAACAGCGGATCGACCGCGTCGGCGATTCCATCATCTTGAATAAATCGTCCTCCAGCTTGCGGCGGTCGTGAATTGAACATTACGGGCACAAAACCGCCGCGCGATGACTCTGTCGTGGTACGGCTGAGAAACTTTCCGTGATCGCCGGATACGGCAAGTTCGGGCACCAAATCACTTTTCACAAGTGCGCCGTGCGTGGCAGAACGAATTGCCCCGTAAATACTCCGCTCGTCTCTAAACTTCACTTCTAATTTCGACGGGTGAACGTTCACATCAACTTCATTCGGTGGGATGTCGATGAAAATGGCGAAGAACGGAAAGTCGCCCCTGTCAATAAGATTTTCGTAAGCTGAAAATGCTGCGTGATTCACGGCTTTGTTGATAACATATCTTTTATTCAGAAAAAGAAACTGCTCGCCGCGAGTCCGCTTCGTGTACTCAGGTTTGCCGAGAAAGCCGCTGATTTTCAAATGGTCATATTCTTCCTCGAAGGCAACAAGCGAGTCCGTAAACCTCTCTCCGAAAATTTCATCCAATCTTCCGCGCACCGTACCGGATTTTGCGCGCAAAACAATTTCGTCGCCTGATTGAAGGGTGAATTCAATTCCCGGAAAAGCAATCGCGTAACGTGAAACAGTCTGGTAAATGTGCCTGAACTCAGTCGAATTCGCTTTCATAAAATTCCTGCGGGCAGGCGTATTATAAAAAAGATTTTTCACAATGACGGTTGTACCAGTGCCGTGCGCCGATCTCGAAACCTCCTCTTGCTTTCCGCCGTCAATACGCAAATAGACGGCGGCATCTTCCGCGTCGGTTTTTGTTTTTACTTCAACTTGTGAAACAGCGGTAATTGAATATAAAGCTTCGCCGCGAAAGCCAAGCGTTAGAACATTTTCGAGATCGCTGTATGTTTCGATCTTGCTAGTGGCGTGCCGCTCGAACGCAAGAACGGCGTCCTCCTCGGTCATCCCGGCGCCATCGTCCGTAACTCTGATAAAACTTTTCCCTGCTTCTTTAACTTCGACCTCTATCGACTTCGCTCCTGCATCGATCGAATTCTCGATTAACTCTTTAACCACAGACTCCGGTCGTTGGATAACTTCTCCGGCAGCGATCTTGCCGGCGATTTCTTCGGGAAGAACTTTTATTTTTGCCATCAATTTTCCTTCACGAATGTTTCCTCCCGCGAACGGGATCTTTGATCGGAAAATAATGCGTCGATGAACGCTCGCCGGTCGAATGGTTGCAGGTCATCTATGTTTTCGCCGACTCCGATATATTTCACCGGAAGTTTAAGCTCCTGATTTATTGCAACCACAATTCCTCCCTTTGCTGTACCATCAAGCTTGGTCAACACGATGCCGGTGACACCGGCAGCTTCGAGAAATTCCCGCGCCTGCACTAACCCATTTTGTCCCGTCACGGCATCCAACACCAAATACACCTCATGC
>JBAPNE010000130.1:0-2632 GCA_049278975.1 Candidatus Kryptoniota bacterium | reverse complement strand
CATCACCACTGTTGGACAGACATGGCAAATTCCGTTTGCCTCGACCGAGAACACAATTTCGCTGAATGTCCAAAACAACTCAAGCCTTGAAGCAAAGAATGTCTCGGTAACGTTCAATCACCTTCCGACTTGGCTGAATTTCAAATCAAGCACCGCATTATTGAAAGATGTGAGTGCCAACTCCACAGGGGACGCAGAGTTCACATTCTCCGTTGACAAGAAGGCACCTGTTGAAAAGGACACGACGTTGACTGCCACGATAAGCACGTCCGATGGTCAAACATGGACGAAGGATATAACAATTGAAGTTGCGGCACCCAAAGACTACCAGCTTTACAACAATTTCCCTAACCCATTTAATCCATCAACTAAAATCGCATTTGACTTGCCGAAGGCATCTCACGTAAAACTCGTTATCTATGACATTGTCGGTCGAGAGGTGGCACAAGTTGCGGACGCCGATTATCCCGCCGGTTATACCGAACTGACATGGAACGGCACAAACAGCCATGGCACCATGGTGTCTTCAGGAGTTTATTTCTACCGGATAAGCACAGAGAAGTGGAACAAAGTGAAGAAGATGATGTTATTGAAATAAAGTTAAAAGTCGAGACTACTCTTCGTGGATTCAGCTGGGGTGACTCAAAAACTAAAACTTAGTAGATCCAATGGCTATTTAATCAGTCTTCTATGTTCCACCATGATGCATCTATTCATGACAACCTTCATCCCATGGTCTGCCGCGTATTGAGCCGCGGATTTGTTGATCACTCCTAACTGCATCCAGAGAACTTTTGCTTTTGCCGCGACCGCATTCTTTGCGAGTTCATTTACGAACTCGCTCCTTCGGAAAACGTCAACGATGTCAACCGGCTTCCCAACGCTTCTTACAGTTGGATAACATTTTTTGCCCAGGACTTCATCGTATTTCGGATTGACCGGAATAACATCGAACCCATCCTTGAGAAGATACTGCATTATCATTGTACTATCTCTGCTCAGATCCTGTGAAGCCCCGACAATTGCAATTGTCTTTGCACTTTTTAGAATTTCAGTGAGTCGGCCATCATCTTCGATTGTCATTCAATCCTTGAAGCATACATTTACGTTTCGTGCGGCCAGTGCATCGTCCATGCGTCGAACTGGCGTTGTTGTGGGAGCGGAACGAACGGTCTCTGGTGAGGATTTTGTCTCCTCGTCAATTTTCAGCAGCACAGCAGCAAATTCGTCGAGTGTTTCTTTAGTTTCCGTTTCGGTAGGCTCGATCATCAATGCTTCATGAACGATTAGGGGGAAGTATATCGTCGGTGCATGATAACCATAATCGAGGAGTCGTTTTGCTATGTCCAGGGTTTTGACGCCGCGATTTTTTTGAGTGTCAGCCGAGAGAACAAATTCATGCATCGGTCTCGCCTTGTACGGAAGAAGAAAAGAATTGCAAAGTTTGCTGAGCAAATAATTCGCATTTATAACAGCGTTGATGCTGTTGTTTCTGAGTCCGTCGGGTCCATGCGAGAGAATGTAAGTATAAGCCCGGACGTGCATGCCGAAATTCCCAAAGAACGAATGGATTTTTCCAATGCTGTTTGATTTGTTGAAGTTCAATATAAATTTGCTACCATGTTTTTCAATTATCGGCACAGGCAGAAAATCTTTTAACTTCTCATTTACGGCAACAGGGCCGGAACCCGGGCCGCCGCCGCCATGCGGAGTTGAGAATGTCTTGTGCAGATTTATGTGGACAACGTCAAAGCCCATATCGCCGGGTCTAACAAGTCCGACAATAGCATTCAGGTTCGCGCCATCCATATACATGAGGCCGCCGATTTCATGTACCATCTTGCTGATTTTGAGAATGTCTGTTTCAAAAATACCGAGGGTGTTCGGGTTTGTCAGCATCATTCCGGCAACCTCATCGTCGAGATGCCGCTTCAAGTCTTCGAGATCGACTGTTCCATTTTCGTTGGACTTTACACTGAGGGCTTTGTATCCGCTGATCGCCACACTCGCCGGGTTTGTGCCGTGTGCTGAGTCAGGCACGAGAATCTTGCTGCGTATTTTACCTTTTGTCTCGTGATATTTTCTGATGAGCATAATGCCGGTAAGTTCGCCTTGTGCGCCCGCAGCAGGTTGAAGCGAAACCGCGGACAAGCCGGCGATTTCGCCCAGTATCTCGGAGAGATTGTACATGATTTCGAGTGCGCCCTGAACAGCTTCATGAGGCTCAAGCGGATGAATGTCGGCATTACCCGGCATCGCCGAAGTTTTCTCGTTGACTTTCGGGTTGTATTTCATGGTACAGGAACCGAGCGGATAAAAGCCTTTGTCGATGTGGTAGTTCATTGTTGACAATCGTATGAAATGTCGTACCACTTCATTCTCGCTTACTTCCGGCAGATTGGCGGGAGTAGAACGAATATATTTCTCCGGTATTGATGTAATACTTGAGTCATTTGGAACATCTGTTTTAGGAAGCGTGTAACCTTTACGTCCCTTGTGCGTTAGTTCGAATATGAGTTTTTCAGCCATTTATGATTTTCTTTTTGATCAAATTAAAATTGGAGGCAGAATTAAACAAGGTGCAGAAAAAGGGGGCTTGACAATAACATTTAGTCCAAATACATTTCAGCGC
>JBAPNE010000129.1:0-5403 GCA_049278975.1 Candidatus Kryptoniota bacterium | reverse complement strand
TTGAATGTAAGTCTTGTAAGGCTTTGTCATCCCGATGACCACTTCGTTCGGTGCGCCAAGCATAAGCCAGCCATTTTTGGTCCCGAGAGGCTTCAAGTTTATCAGTTGCGACCAGACTCCGATCCTTTCCTTCCTTACAGCCTGCAGTAGCTCTTCCCACCTCACGGTGATTTCTTGGAAAGAAGCCTTCTTATCCTGATCGATATCGACGTTGCTTAATACCTTTTTTTCTTCCGACACTTTTGCCGAACGCGCAGCAGAAGAATTTGAATTCACGATCGGCGGTGGCTTCATCTCGGAGAAAGTGGAACGTGTCTCTCTTAAAGGTGTGTTGCCGGCTGATTGAGAAAAATTCCCGCTACTCAAGTTTTTTTTTAATTCCGCAATTTGTTGAAGAAGCTCACTCAACTTAACGGAGCGCTCCATATTGACGATTTGCAGCAATGTCATCTCAAGTTTTATTCTCGGCTGCGAAACAT
Organism: Candidatus Kryptoniota bacterium; assembly: GCA_049278975.1. Taxonomy (GTDB): domain Bacteria; phylum Bacteroidota; class Ignavibacteria; order Kryptoniales; family JAKASW01; genus JAKASW01. The sequence continues at coordinate 4,924 of JBAPNE010000129.1, read as the reverse complement.
ATTTTATTTGCTGCATTGCCTCGCTTGTCATTTTCAACAGCCTCAGCAGATCCGTCTTATCGAATTTGGAGACAGCTCCTAAATATCGCTTCTTGTAATCTTCGGAAGCTTCAATGAGGTCTGCCTTACCTGTCGTTGATGCAATCAATAAATTTCGGAAATGTTCGGACAGTCCTTCGAGGAAATCCACGGGGTCGTACCCGCGTGAAATTATCTGGGCTGCGAGCTCGACGGCACCTTTCGAATCGTTCTTCTCGATCAAGTCTGTAGTTTTGAAGAAAAGTTCGGCGTCAACGAGACTAAGCGCTTCAACAACAACTTCATGTTTGATATCGTTTCCACAAAAAGCCGCAGTCTGATCGAAAATGCTTAGCGCATCTCGCATCGAACCATCACCTTTCTTCGCGATTGTCACAAACGATTCCTCATCGATGGAAATTTTTTCTTCTTTGGCAATGAAGCGAAGTCGTTCGATTATCTTTTCGATCTCGATTCTCTTAAAATCGAATCGCTGGCACCGTGTGAGAATTGTAGGAAGAACTTTATGTGGCTCAGTTGTAGCAAGGACGAAGAGTACGCATGACGGCGGTTCTTCGAGAGTTTTCAGAAGCGCATTGAATGCTTCCTTGGTCAGCATGTGCACTTCGTCGATGATATAAATTTTATACTTCAGCCGCGAGGGCGAATAGCGGACAGACTCGCGCAAGTCTCTTATTTCATCGATGCCACGATTGGATGCGCCGTCAATTTCAATGACGTCAAGACTTCTCCCTTCGGTGATCTCTTTACAAACGTCGCACTCATTGCATGGCTCACCATCTTTGACGTTCGGACAGTTCACCGCTTTTGCAAGAATACGCGCAGTCGTGGTTTTACCGACACCGCTCGGCCCGCTGAACAAATAAGCATGGGCGATGCGATTGCGGACGATCGCATTCTTCATGGTGATAGTCACATGCTCCTGGGCGGTGACTTCGTCGAAGCGCATTGGGCGCCACTTACGCGCGGTTACTAAATAAGTCATCTCTTCCCTGAGCCGCTAATGAAAACATGCTTCAATGCGTCTTCGATTTTCTCAACCGGGACGATCATAATTCCTTCTTTCAATTTCTCCGGCACTTCAGCTAAATCTTTCAAATTGTCTTTCGGTATAATGACTTTCTTGATGCCGTATCTCTTTGCCGCTAACATTTTCTCCATCAGCCCGCCGATCGGAAGGACCTCTCCGTTAAGATTAATTTCTCCGGTCATAGCAACATCGGTGCGAACCGATTTCCTGCCCGCCGCCGAGATGAGTGCAACTGCCATCGTGAGCCCTGCGGATGGACCATCTTTAGGAGTCGCACCTTCCGGGACATGGATATGAAGCTCTTTGCCTTTGTGAAAATTCTTATGAATGCCGAGCCGCGTTGCATTGGCACGCACATAAGTCAACGCTGCACGCGCAGATTCTTGCATCACGTTGCCGAGTCGCCCCGTTAATTGCACTCTGTCAGGTCCGTCCATCAAGACCGCTTCAATGTTCAAAATATCGCCGCCGCCGCTTGTCCACGCAAGCCCAACAGCTACACCTTTGCGTCCTTTCTTCCCGATCTGTTTTGAATGGAACTTCGGCACTCCGAGAAATTCTTCAACCTTTCTCTCATCAATCACAATTGAAATAATTTTTTTTGATTTACCATTTTTCTGATTGACTATTTCTTTAGCAATTTTTCTGCAAATACCGGCAATAGATCGCTCGAGATTTCTGACGCCGGCTTCCCAGGTATATTCGCGAATCACTTTCATCAACGACGATTCTTCAAAAGTCACAAACTTCTCGTCAATGCCATGAGCTTTAAGCTGCTTCGGAATGATATGCCTCTTTGCAATTTCTATTTTATCAAAATCGAGATACCCGGGCAGCTCGATTATTTCCATCCTATCTTCGAGCGGCTCCGGTATATTCTCTCGAACATTCGCAGTCGTAATAAATAAAACTTGTGAGAGATCATAATCAACTTCCAGGTAATGATCCTGAAAAGAATGATTTTGTTCGGGATCGAGAACTTCAAGCAAAGCGGCGGACGGGTCACCATGAAAATCGAATGTCATCTTATCAACCTCGTCCAAAAGCATCACCGGATTGACGACACCTGCCTTCTTCATCGCCTGCAAAATTCTGCCGGGGAGCGAGCCGACATAAGTTCTGCGATGCCCTCGAATCTCCGCTTCGTCCCTAATTCCGCCGAGCGATAAGCGAACAAATTTTCTGCCAATGGCGCGGGCAATCGACTTCGCAAGTGATGTCTTTCCAACTCCAGGCGGGCCGACAAAGCAGAGGATCTGCGAGCGCATTTCTTTGACAAGATTCAAAACCGCAATTTGCTCAACGATTCGCTCTTTCGGTTTTTCAAGCCCGTAATGATCCTCATCAAGAATCCTTTTCACATGCGCAATATCAAGATCGTCGCGGGTTTGTTTGTGCCATGGCACGTCGAGCATCCAGTCAAGATAATTCCGAATAACTGTTGACTCAGGCGAAAACGCCTGAGTTCGTCTCAGCTTATCTAATTCATCGACAGCCTTCGCCTTCGCATTATCGGGCATGCGTGCCTTTTCAATCTTATCCTTAAGAAGTGCAATCTCGCCTGTCGGGCTTTCTTCGCCAAGCTCATCCTGCATAATTCTTACTTGCTCTTGCATGTAATATTTCCGCTGGTTCTTCTGTATGCTGTCCTGTACCTTGTCGTCGATCTCCTGCTCGATCTTCAGGATATTTGTTTCTTCGGTAATGATCTTAATCAGATTCTCGTATTGTTCCCGCAGATTCTTGATGCTTAACAAATTGATTTTCTCATGTACAGAAAGGTCTATATTGGCAAGAATATAATAAAATTTTCGATCCGGCTGTTCCATGTTCTCAAATGACATCATGGTTTCCGGCGGCGTGTCGCGGCTGCTCCGGACATAATCGCGGAATAACTGGGCTGCGTGCTTTACATAAGCTTCAAGTTCAATGTCCTTCTTGGAAGCCTGAGTGTTGAGAGCGTATTCGGCGTGGAGAATTTTATTCTCGTCATAAAACTTTTTCACAAAAGCCTGTGTGACTCCATCAACGAGAACCTTCAACAACCCGTTGGGCAATTTTAAAACTTGCAGTATCCGCGCGACTGTTCCGACTTTGTATAGCCCGTCACGCGGCGGGTCTTCGACCGAACTGTCCTTCTGCGCCAACAGCAATATAAATTTGTTAGACTTCGCCGCATATTCAACAGCTTCAACCGACTGTTCCCTGCCCACCAGAATCGGGAAAAGCATATACGGCAGCACCACGGAATCTCTTAGTGAAAGGACCGGAAGCCGCGTGGGTATATCTTCAACTTTTTTTATTTCATCAATTTGATCTACGGTTTCAAAACCATTCGAAATTTTCTCTGACAAAAATTCACCAAGGATTTATTATCAAAAATATAGCAGAGTCAAAAAGGTTAAACAAGGTTTGGATAACTGACCGTGATTGCGAAACAAAGAAATGCGATTCTTTGTCCTTCCGCTTTAGTTTTCATGCTGTTGCTTTGGACTTTCAACACCGGCTGACTAACTTTTAAGTACGCAGATAAAACAATCGACTGTTCCGCTACATCGGGCAGTCGGGCTGTAATTAAAAAAGGAGAATCAAATGAAAATCCGCTTGGAAGATGCTCTTCAATACCACTCGTCTGGAAGAAGGGGAAAAATTGAAGTTGTGCCGACAAAACCATGCATGACACAACGCGACTTATCATTGGCATACACGCCGGGAGTCGGAGAAGTTTGCAGGGTAATTGATAAAAATCCTGATTTGGTTTATGAATACACATCGAAATCAAACTTGGTTGCCGTGCTTTCAAACGGCACTGCAGTCTTGGGGCTTGGAAACATCGGTCCTTTAGCAGGAAAACCTGTGATGGAAGGAAAAGGAGTTCTATTCAAACGATTTGCAGACATTGATGTGTTCGACATCGAAATTAATTCTAAGACACCGGAAGAAATCGTCACGGTGGCCAAAGCGCTCGAGCCTACGTTCGGAGGAGTCAATCTTGAAGATATCAAAGCGCCGGACTGTTTTTATGTCGAGGAGAAGCTGAAAGAGACGATGAACATCCCGGTGTTCCATGATGATCAACATGGTACAGCGATAATTAGCTCAGCCGCTTTGCTGAATGCGCTGGAAATTACAGCAAAAGATATATCAAAAGTCAGAATCGTCATCAACGGGGCCGGCGCCGCGGCAATTGCATGCACAAAATTATATATGAAATTAGGCGCGAGGTTAGAAAATATCATCATGTGCGATTCGAAAGGCGTCATTTACAAAGACAGACCAATCGACATGAATCCTTACAAGGAACAATTTGCACAAAAGACAAGCCTTCGAACTCTTGCCCAAGCGCTTGTTGGGGCGGATGTACTCGTCGGCCTCTCTGTCGCAAACGTTGTCACAAAAGAAATGGTCTCTTCAATGGCGAAAGATCCGATAGTATTCGCAATGGCAAATCCGGATCCTGAGATTACCTACGAGGATGCGGTGTCATGCCGCTCCGACATAATCATGGCAACGGGCCGAAGCGATTATCCAAATCAGGTTAACAATGTGCTCGGATTTCCGTTCATCTTTAGAGGTGCACTCGATGTTCGTGCGCGTACCATCAATGATGAAATGAAGATCGCTGCCGTGAACGCGCTTGCTCGATTGGCCAAAGAGCCGGTTCCAGATTCAGTGAAGGCAGCGTACGGCGGTGCCGACTTCGAATTCGGCAGAGAATACATTATCCCCAAACCCTTTGACCCAAGAGTTATAACATGGGTAGCTCCGGCCGTTGCAAAAGCGGCTGTGGAAACCGGCGTCGCAAGATTAAAAATTGATGATTGGGAAAAATATGTTTTCCAGCTGGAAGAAAGG
>JBAPNE010000128.1:0-2793 GCA_049278975.1 Candidatus Kryptoniota bacterium | reverse complement strand
CATTAGGCGTCTGCGAAGGCATCGAGCCTGTTTAAAAAGACGTTTGATATCATCCCCAAATGCTTTTATCGGGAATCCACCATGCAATATGAACCAGATTCCCGCTTGGAACATGCGGGAATGAGATAAGAAGGTGGTTTTTGCACAACCTCCATCCCTTCCGTAGATTATCCCAACGGGATCCCTTTGGGATAATCGATGCCGATGGTTAGCCGCTGCTCACGACACAAGTTCGAGTTTTTTACTTCTTCTCTTTTGGGTTTCTTCCTCGTCTCCTTCGCGCAGTTTAAACGCGGCCGTGGCTCCCTGTAAATCACGTGCAATCACGGAAAGCATGTGTGCGGATTTATCGACTTGTTCCGCTTGTGATGCCACTTCCTCGGTCGCCGATGATAGTTCTTCCGTTGAGGCTGAATTTTCCTCGCTGATTGCCGCAAGGTCTTCGACAAGACCGAGGCCCTCTTTCACATTCGTCATCACCTCGCCAGTTGCGGTATTGGTCTTCTGGATTGTAGCTCTGACTCTCTCGATTGCTGCAGAGAGCGATGTCATCACCTGACCAACGCTTGCGTTGGCATCGATCATCGCCTCGGTTTGTTGCTGCATCTCGGTGGCCGACCTCAGAAGCTGATCGAGTGCTTCACCGGATTGCGAGGCGAGTTCCGCCCCTTCCTGAACTTTTTTGGTTGCAGAGCCCATCGATTGTGCAGCGCTCGTGATCGACTGCTGGACGGTGTGAATGATCGACGCAATTTCCTTCGTCGCGGAGGTCGATTTCTCGGCCAGCTTTCTAACTTCATCTGCCACCACCGCAAAGCCTTTTCCGTGTTCACCTGCACGTGCCGCTTCAATCGACGCGTTCAAGGCCAGCAAATTCGTCTGTGATGCAATATCGTCGATCGTGTTGATGATCGCGCCGATCTGCTGTGAATACGTGCTCATATCGTTGATGACACGTGAGGAGGACGAGACGGCTTCTTCAATATGATGAATTTGCTGCAGCGTTTGGCGGATCGATTCCGTGCCGCTCTTCGCCGTGTTTGCCGAACCGGTAACTGCGTGGGCTACACCATGTGCATTTTGAGCAGCTTTATCGATGGCCTCGGATATTTCCCCGCTGATCTCGGAAAGCATCGAAGCGGCTTTCGACTGATCATTAGAGCTCTGCGCAATATAATTCATGGACTCGGAAATGCTTTTCACGCCCCTTTCGACTTTTGAAACCGATCCCGCTTCGTTATGTACTGCATCTGCCATTTGCTGGATGGTGTCGGCTGTCTGTCGTGTTGCCTCACCGGTATTCTTTGCCGAGAGGGCAAGTTCCTGAGCAACACCAAGAAGGGCGTGCGCCCGTTTCACCATCGAATCCATTGAGCCGCGGAGGCTTGTCGGCTCGACCATAAATGTCGCAACCGTGACTCCATGGCGTACCGCCCGATTGATGATTGGAACAAGATTATAGTCTTCAGCAAGTGTGATAATTCCGTTGTACCCCTTCGATACCAGTTCTTCGATGGACGGACCGAATGCACGCGCTGACGAATCTACGAATCCGCTTCCACGCGACAACTCGGGGACAATCCACTCCGCCTTGCAGCCGTATTCGCGGAGCATATCCGCCGCTGCGAGCACACCATTACGCATAGGCAAATAGTACGCGGAGGATTCGACGCATAAGACAGCAATCTTGAAAGCTCGCGAAGAACGCTTTACTGGCCTCGCTCTGCGCTCTTTCATTTCATCCGATTGGATAAGTCCGGCTCCCGAAGACCAGAAGAGGTTGATGTTCTCTCGCGTCACAAGGTCCATGTGCGTTCGGAGTCTCGCTGATTCCGGCATCCAGCCATCGGCAAGATGGTTGAACATATGAACAACCGGATCGTACCCCTGTGCAAACAGATCATCGACAACAGCCGCGGTAATGTTCCCCCTCATGATAGCATCGACCGATTCATCGACAAGATCGAAGCAAACAATTTTTAATTTCCCGCCGAGACCCAGCTCCGCGGCCGCACGCGCTGCTCCAGGACCACTGGTTCCATCGGTGGCATAAACGCCGGCGATGTCCGGATTGCGGCGAAGGTGTTCTTTTGTAAGCTCGTAGCTTTTGTCAGCGTCGTACAAACTCTCTACCGTAGCGAGCACATGAACCGACGGATGGTTTTCGTGGAGCACGCTTTGGAATCCTTTGCACCGCAAATTTTGGGCGACGGAGTTCAAGCTTCCGGTCACAATGAGCACATCACCATGGCCGCCAATCGCCTGTCCCATGGCCTCGCCGGCCGTACGGCCGCCCTCATAAGTATCGGTGCCAAGAAAAAACAGCCTGTCGCACGGCTCGCTCGTCAGTGAATTGTATTCCTTGCAGCTTTCGTTCAGTTGATCGATGATTATGTTGACTGTTCCTTCTGCTTTTGTAATGCGGCTTAGTGTAGACGATGAAAATTTACCCGTGCTCGTCGAGAGGCGCGTTGTGAGATTCCCCTGAGCGAGTGCAGCAAGACTCCTCGCAATGCCCGGAACATCTCTGGAGGCGAGCGACTCGCACACACCGGTCAATCTATCGAGGGGTTTCAGAATCGAAAAGCGAAACGGGAGCCAGCAAATTAGCCACCCGATTGCAATACCCAAACCCCATATTTCCAAAGCGTCAGGTGACGAGGCACCCCAAAAAGAGAAGCCAAAAAGGCCTGAGAAATAAAGCAGAATGCCTAGTGCAAGTCCGCACAAGTCTGCTCTTTCCCGTATTTTGTTCAACAAGGTGACAAACATAAGAAATCCTTTCATCTTGAC
>JBAPNE010000127.1:0-2416 GCA_049278975.1 Candidatus Kryptoniota bacterium | reverse complement strand
TAGCTAAGAGTATCATCGCCGCCGATCGGGAGAAGAGCATCGATCTTCAGCTTTTCAAGAATTCTTAATACATGTGGTGTGAAATCTAGGGGCGGGTCATCCTTCTTCGGAGGGTTTTTCGGATCCTTGAGAAATGCAGGAACATCTTTCGGTTTCACTTTACCCGGATTTGTTCGCGAGGTATGTAGAAATGTTCCTCCAGATCTATCAACCGTTCGCGTATTCTGCTTGTTCAGTGAAACAACCCACTCGTTATTTTCTTTTAAATCTGAATTGTAGTTCAAAAGTCCAGCCCAGCCGCGCTTCAGCCCGATAACTTCGATCCCCGCATCTTCAGCCCGATAGACTGCGGCCTTGATGCAGGGATTCAAACCGGGCACGTCACCGCCGCCAGTAAGAATACCGATTCGCATTTAATAACTCCTTATTGATTGGTTTAATTCATATAGAATTTATGAAGTTATCAAAAAAGATTAAAGTAAAATTAAATTTTTCTCATGGTTCTAGAAAGACATCACGTTTGTACTCAGAATGAAAAAGCGGCGATGAAATCAAAAAATCTGCCGACGCTTTGTTACACGCAACGGGTATATTCCAAACAGCCGCGATGCGCAGCAGTGCTTTTACATCGGGATCGTGTGGCTGAGGTTCAAGCGGATCCCAAAAGAAAAACAGCAGATCGATTTTTCTTTCCGCTATCATGGCTCCAATCTCCTGATCTCCTCCGACTGGCCCGCTAAGCATCCTTTTTATTTTTATCCCGATTGCATCCGAGACCATTTTGCCGGTCGTACCTGTTGCAAAAAGTTCGTGGTGCTTCAAAATATCCCTATTGAATTTCGCCCACTCCAAGAGTTCTTCTTTTTTGTTGTCATGGGCCACCAAAGCGACCCTTTTCTTTGGTTGCATTTTGATCTCAATGTTCTTCATTGATTACACCTGATAGTTTTAATTTTTTGATGACTTGAACCACTTCTGTTAAGTGAAAATCAACTTAAAAGCATAATAAAAAAGCGCCTATGTGAACCAGTTTTATCCGCTAGAAAATTATGGCGCCTGATAAAACTTTGTTCGAAGTGAAAAACTTTATAAAGCTTCGGAAGGTTGATTTGAAAAACCTTCCGAAGGTTATGGGGTGGTTTATCTTTTTTCCAGCAAAGCTCTGGATCCTGTTGAGAAAACTTCCGTTACTTCTCGGTTCTCCGCGTATGAAAAAACTTTAAACGAATTCACCGGTACTTTTGGATCATATTCCAACTTGATAAGAAGCTTGTTCTTCCACATCAAATTAAAAAGATGACTCGGTCTGCCTTCTTTCAAATAAGCAGCGATGTAAGGATGAACCATCAACTTAAGCTTTCTGCCATGACCTTCCGATTTGAATCTTCCAAGCCATCCCGTGATGTTGGTGAGAACAGTTGCCCTGCTCTGAACGATGCCTGTACCAGCACAGACAGGACAAGTCTCGCTGAAGGACTGCATAATGCTCTGGCGAATTCGCTGCCTTGTGATTTGTACGAGTCCGAACTCTGTCATCGGAAGAACGGTCGTTTTCGCTCTGTCTCTGCGGAATTCTCTTCGAAGTTCCTCATAGACTTTTCGTCTATTTCTCTCATCATCAAGGTCTATGAAATCAATAACGATTATTCCGCCAATGTCACGAAGACGAAGCTGCCTGATAATTTCTCGCGACGCCTCTAAATCGGTGCGCAAAGAATTTTGTTCCTGCTCTTTGTTAGCCGCGTAGCGACCGCTGTTCACGTCAATGACTGTCATCGCCTCCGTCACATCGATCACGAGGTAACCGCCCGATCTCAATGCAACACGCCTGCCGAGCGACTCCTGCATATCTTTGGCAACGCCGAAGACGTCAAAGATAGGCTGCGTACCGCGGTAATATTCTATCTTGTCCACAAGCACCGGTGCAAACCACTTCACATAAGTCGTGATTTCTTTATAAAGCCTTCGCGAATCCGTTACAACCCTTTGGACATCACTGTTGAACAAATCGCGGATGACACTCGACACGGTCGACAAATCTTTGTAAAGAAGAATCGGAGGTTGATCATTTTTTACAGTCTTCTCGATTTCGTGCCACGTCTTTATTAATTGTCCAAGGTCATTCTTCAGCAGCTCCTCATCCTTTCCGTCAGCCACCGTCCTTATGATGACGCCAAAACCTTCCGGCAGCATGCTCTTCACAATTCTGCGGAGCCTCTTTTTCTCTCTGAAATTGTAAAGCTTCTTCGAGACACCAATGCGTCCATCAAACGGGAGAAGAACCAAATATCTCCCAGGCAAAGAAACTTTGCTAGTTACGCGAACGCCCTTCTTGCCGATTGGTTCCTTGGTCACCTGAACAATGATGCTCTTTCCGCGATCCAGGTGTATCTCTCTTTGGGGAGGTCGTTGTACC
>JBAPNE010000126.1:0-10320 GCA_049278975.1 Candidatus Kryptoniota bacterium | reverse complement strand
TCGCCGGATAGTCCACCCCCTGTTCTCATCCACAATCGCAATCATCTTACGAAGCAAATTGATAATGGCTGCCGAACATCCTATATTTTTATTGTGAAGAGATATTCAAAACTAATCAAAGCCGCCGCAGCAATGGTAGGAGTAATCATACTGGTTGCTGTGATCTTCTCAAAAGTGATTTTCAGCAGCGACCGCCTGACGGTTCTTGTGCTTCCAAAGATAAGTCAAATCCTCAACCGAGATGTTTCAGCGGAAGAGGTTGAGCTTTCATTTTTCCCAACTATCGGCATCAAAATAACCGGGCTTCGTGTTGCAAATCCAAGTTACGGAAAATTTGACAGCCCATACTTGTTAGACACAAAGGCTGTCGTGATCGACGCAAAGATTCTGCCTCTCTTCAAGAATCGTCTCGAAATCAATAACGTAATTTTTTATTCGCCGACTTTTTTTGTTGAACAAAACGCGAAAGGAAAGTGGAATACAGATCAATTGTTGAGCGAGTCGTTTGGTCGTGAACAAAAAAATGTCAGAGGATCACTGTCGAGCCTGCTTCTCTCAAATTTCGAGATCGCAAACGGGAACATAATTTTTTATAACAACCGGACTAACATTTCAGTAAAATTCTTGAATGTAGATCTTGCTTCCAGGCTGCAAACAGTCGTTGAAGAAAATAAGCTGGTACTTAATTCAAACTTTAGAATAGAAAACTTCGAGTTCTGGAAAGGCAACTCTGATCTTTTTAAGGGAAATTCTATAAACGTCAATGCGAAACTTGATTACGATACTCGCCATGACGTTGTGAATATTCAATCGACCGACGTATCTATCTTTGGCATTAGGTTAAAATCTTCTGTTTCGCTTTCATTTTATCCGCGAACAGAAATAAGTGCATATACCGTCAACACGGATTCGTCAGCGCAAGGAGTTTACAACTTACTCCCAACTTTTTTACAGGACCAGGTGTTTGAAAATTCCGTGAGAGGTAAACTCGCACTCGGTTTTGAATACATCCAACACGATCAAGTCGCCAGCGCCTCGTTCTTATTTCAACTAAAAAATTTCCGGGCCGACCTGCATTCTGGAGACTCTCTCACAATAAAGGAGTTGAACGGCACATATTTTTCAAAGGATGACTCTTCGAATTTTGCACTTTCAATGCCGAGCGCTTTTCTCGGTGATAACTTCGTATCCGTTGCGTTTAATGTTATACCGCCGAGGTTCGCAATTGCAAAGATGTCGGCGAATATAAATCTCGATAAACTGGCACGAACTCTTGGCGTACCGGAGACAGATAAGTTTTTGGGATCGGTTCGCGCAAAATGTAATCTTGATATTAATCCGAAGTCCGGTAAGGTAAATGCCGAAGGATTAATAACATTCGAAGATGCCCTCGTGCGAATTCCCATTGGAATAGACACCCTTTATAGCGGTGAATGTGATGGGAGCATTTCTTTCAGGAACAACCGCGCAATGTTTAATAAGCTGCTGCTTCATCTCGGCTCGAGCGACATAGTATTAACCGGCACGTTGACTGATTATCCGAGCATGTTCCTCGGTGAAAAGTCATTGATGCCATCCGCGAAAATACAAATCGTTTCAAAAACATTCAGTACTATAGGACTGCTGCCCCATTTGAACCTGAATATCGGCAGACAATTTCTAACTTGGCTCCCGCGGGCGAATGTCCAGTTAAAATTCAATATGAACCGGGTTGTCATGGAGACAGATACGTTGTCAAAAGTTTCCGGAAATTTGCAACTCCAGGAATTTTTTGTAAGAATGAATAAGTTGGATTACGCATCTTCAACGGGCACATTCGATGTAGTTGGATGGACAGATTTCGGTCAAGAGGGCAAGACTAATTTTAGTTTCAAATCTAAAATTTCAACCATGGATTTCGGAAATTTAGTTCAGCGTTTTACTGGGAAAGACGAAATTACCGGCGGCACTGGAAAAGGGAACCTCGCCCTGAACGGTGCTTATAATGACTCCGGAAAAGTAGATCTAGCTACTGTCAGTGGAAGAGGGCAATTCAAAATTTCTAACGTAACGATGAAAAACTACTCTGTGCTCAATAGACTTGACGAATTTCTCGGAGTAAGCGAGATGGATAATTTAAAATTGAGCGAAACATCATTCAATATTGATTTGACCGACGGAAGAGTGTATTTCAACAACCTCATAGCATACGGCGCACCGTTCGATTTCAGATTAGATGGATGGCATGGCTTTGATGGTACACTCGATTACAAACTCGCACTTAGAATCCATCCGCCTATAAGTTTGAGGGTTGTGCAATATCTCAAAAGTTCTTATCCGGACTTAACTCCGCCCTTCGATGGTATTTTGAGCTTAGGGTTGGTTGCCGGCGGCACAACTGACGACGCCCGCTTCACAATAATCAGCTTCAACACGCGGCTCACTGACGACTATAACGAGAATATCTCCACTCGTAATTACTTACTTTCATTGAAGTGATTGCTCAACGAGAAATTCGACGATGGTCGAATAATAAAACTGAGATAGAGATGCTGGCGCCGCATCGCGCGAAAAAATCATTGGGGCAAAACTTTCTAACCGATTCAAACATCGCGCGTAAAATTGTTGATGCTCTTTCGATCTCGGATGGTGATATGGTTGTCGAAATCGGGCCAGGAAAAGGCGCCTTGACCAACTTACTCGTGTCAAAATATGCGAATGTGATAGCGGTAGAAAAGGACGAGCGGCTTTGTTCATCTCTCAAGCATGAACTGTCTGCATTTTCGAATCTTAACATAATCCACGCTGATTTTCTCAATTATGAATTCCCTGTCAGTAACTCTCGAATAAAAGTTGTTGGAAATATTCCATACAATCTGACAAGCAAAATCGTTTCAAAATTAGTCGACGAGCGCAAAGAAATTGATTTTGCAATTCTCATGGTCCAGGAGGAAGTAGCTGAGAGACTTTCAGCACATGTCGGCACAAAGGAATTCGGATCTATCTCAGTTCGCTTACAGCTTGTCGCTGATGTCAGAAAATTATTTCCTGTAACCCCCACTTGTTTTCAGCCGAGGCCGGGAGTGAATTCGCGAGTAATAAAAATAACATTCGAAGAACGAGAGCCGCTCATTGATGAGTATAAATTCGTCGATTTTGTAAAGAGAGCATTCGGAATGCGCCGTAAAATGTTTAGACACTATTCTGCTCATTATTACGGAAAAAAGTCAATTGACCTTCTGCCGGAAAAATTTAAGACCAATCGTATCGAGACTTTTACACCGGAGGAAATATTCAGGCTTTTTCTGATATTGGAGAAAAATGTTAGACTTGAAAAAGACTAGGCCGTTAGACAGGCTTAACATATTGGGACTCACTGCTATCGCAGTTACGTCGCTTATTTTTTATAATAAAGTTCAATACTGCCTGATTATTCTAATCGCGAATTTTCTTGCCTCATTCGGCCTCATCGTGCTGATGAATTTTCATTCGAGAAGCAAAAGCAGAATAATGGATTTTATTACGCAATGGTACACATTTCCTCTGATTTTCATGACATTCAAGGAATTATATGTAATGGTACATGCGATCAATCCTAACGACTTCGATTATCTCCTGATAAGAGTTGATAAATTTATTTTTGGCACGGATCCGATTTCCCTTCTTGATAAAATCTCCACCAGAGGACTTACCGAGTTTTTACAGATTTGCTACAGTAGTTTCTACTTGTTGTGGATCATCTTAGGAATCGATCTTCTAAGGAATAAGAACGAAAAAGGATTCCTCTTTTTCCTGTTTGTTTTGATGTACGGGTTTTATACTTCATATGCTGGTTATTTTCTTGTGCCAGCAATCGGTCCGAGATTTACGCTATACAACTTCGCGAGATTGAATAACGACTTGCCGGGGTTGTACATAACTTCGTTTTTGCGCGCCGTTATTAATTCTGGCGAATCCATCACAAACGTTGCGAAAGCGGCCATGCTTGCTCAGCGTGATTGTTTTCCGAGTGGCCACACTGAAATGACCATCATAACAATTGCAATGGCAATAAAATACCGGGCAAAGTCCGCAATGATTATCGTACCATTGGGGATGGGACTCATCTTCGCCACCGTCTATATGCGCTACCATTATGGTGTAGATGTTATTGCCGGAGTTCTTTTTGCAATATTTGTGCTTTCAACTTCAAACTGGCTGGAATCAAAATTACAAAATCATGAATTGGAGTCTTGTACTCAGGTATGTGCCACTAATACAGGAACAGATTTTTCGGCGGTTGGGGTGATAGAAACAGAAAAGAACTCGTCGCGCGCACGCGATAACTGATCGACAAAAAAAATTAGAAGTAGGTCGAGCCGACTGCTCGACCTATGAAATGGATTTTCTTATGCGTTCTTGAACGTGTTCTTGCCGGCAAACCTCGCGGCTTTGCCGAGCTGCTTTTCAATTCTCATGAGTTGGTTGAACTTTTCAATACGTTCTCCGCGGCAGCCGCTTCCTGTCTTTAGATGGCCAGCACTAACGGCAACTGTCAAATCAGCAATGATTGAATCAACGGTCTCTCCGCTTCGATGAGATACAAACGCGTTGTAACCATTGCCATACGCAAGTTCAATGGTCTCAACGGTCTCAGTCACTGTGCCAATCTGATTTAGCTTTATCAAAATTGAATTTGCAGCCTTTTTCTCGATTCCTTTTGCCAGTATTGATTTGTTTGTGCAAAATAAATCGTCGCCCACAAGTTCGATTTTATCGCCGAGAACTTTTGTCAAATTCACCCAGCCTTCCCAATCATTTTCTGCAAGTCCGTCTTCAAGAAGTACAATCGGATATTGTTTAGCCCAGCTTTCCCAAAGTTTTACCATGTCGTCACTGGATTTGTGTGTCTTATTACTTTTGAAGAAAAGATATTTCCCATTGTCCCACATTTCACTTGATGCAGGATCGAGGCAGATGCTTACGTCTTTGCCCGGCTTGTAACCAGCTTTCGTGATCGCTTCAAGAATTACTTCGACCGCCTCATCGTTAGTCTTTAAATCAGGAGCGAAACCGCCCTCATCGCCGACTCCTGTGCTTAATCCTTTCGAGTGGAGCACGGATTTCAAAGTATGAAAAACTTCTTCGCCAATTCGAATCGCTTCCGTAAATGATGGCGCATTATGCGGTGCAATCATGAATTCTTGAAAATCGACTGTATTGTCGGCATGTTTGCCGCCGTTGATAATGTTCATGCACGGTACTGGAAGCAAATTCGCGTTTACGCCGCCAATATACTGGTACAGCGGAACTCCGGCACTTGCCGCCGACGCCCGTAGATATGCCATCGAAACGCCGAGGATTGCGTTAGCGCCGAGTGTCGATTTATTAGGCGTACCATCCAGGTCAATCATAAATTGATCAAGTTCTTTTTGCGACCCGAATTCCCTCTTTGTCAATTCAGGGGCGATCTTCTTCGCAACATTCTCAACCGCCTTTTTGACGCCCTTCCCACCATACCGTTTCTTGTCGCCATCTCGTAATTCAGTTGCTTCCTTTTCACCGGTGGAGGCTCCACTTGGAACCATCGCTCTAGCTTGCGTGCCATCTTCTAAAATAATATCAACTTCGACTGTTGGGTTTCCTCTTGAATCTAAAATTTCAAGTGCATCTAACAATTTAACTTTCATCTTATTCTCCTAATTTGAAATATTTTTTGAAAATAAATTTAATAAAGATTATTGATAAGTAGAAACTGTTGGTATTTCGACTCCAATCTTGAAATAAAACAACCATGGCGTTGACAGACTCGGTTCGGTCGGGTAGAATGCTTGCCCGGCACTGAAAACAATAGGACCGATCGGCGTATCGAAGCCAAGCGAACCGCCTATTCCCTGCTTCAAATTTTTCAGGACTATATTTTTTTGTTCACCCCAAATATCTCCGATATCAAATCTACCGGAAATGTACGTGTCAAAGAAAAGCGTGAACGGAAGTTTGAGGCGAAGCTCGCCACTCGCAAGGAAAATTTGCCTCCCTATCAACGCATCCTGACGGAGCCCGTAGAAGAGATCATCACCCCCCAGACTGAATTGGCGCGTCAGCGGCAAAGTGTTATCCCCGAAACCATATATATAATGTTGCGTAAATGTGAATAAAGAGAATGCAGTCTGGTACGTTTCATAGTCAAAATATATTTTCGTGTACGGTATCTCACTGTTCAGTCCTTTCAGCGATGTTTCGAAATAAACATTGCTGAGAATACCTGATGTTGGGAATGATGACTTGTCTCGCGTGTCGATTGATGAGCCAACTCTGAGCGATGCGATTCGTGCCGAAAGCGTATCGAAAAAATTCTGCAACGGCTTTACTCTATCCCAGCCGTAATCGAGAGCTGCGCCAACTATTCCAAAACGTTTTAATTGTGTTCCGATGGAAAGCTCGTACCCATTTCGTATGATGCGATACTCTCCAGCCGGAACCAGATTTAGTGCCTGGAAAAAATTAACGTCTTGAAAACCGGTGAATGCACTAAAATTATATGTCAAGTCGGTATTCAAAATTCGAGTTGTGCCGAAAAAGAATTCACCAATCCTGTTTCTCAAACCACCGCCGAATGAAAATCCCGCTCGAATCCCTTCGCCGAACAGATCCTCATCGGATAATGATGCGGATAGCTGTCCATTACGCTCGTTGTCCACCCGCAACCCAAGTCTCAGCAGTCGTGAACTTTTTTCGGACACGTCAACGGCCAGTCCTGCGGAAGAATCAAAGTTAGTTGACAATAGCACTTGCCCGAATAATCCCGTGCTGTAAATGTTGTTGATCCCCTCGATTGCCTTTGTTGTGGTGAAAAGCCCATCAACATCAAGCGGAAATTCTCTTCGGATCAAATATGATCTTGCTACCACATTCCCATCCAATGAAATTTTCGAAATGTCGCCTTCGTCAATTTTAATATTAAGAACCGCCATGGTGGAATCGTAACTCACATATTGTATGCGAGCCATTCCCAAATCGGACTTTCTGTAAATCCATACCAACTGTTCGCATGCTCGGTTAATCTGCATCGGCGTGACGTAGTGGCTCAATAAGTCGTTGAACGGTTGGATCAGGATGGAATCCGGTATCCAATTGTTTCCGATAAAATTCACGTCGGATATTAAGAAGAAAGAATTAGAGTAATATGGATGTGCGGGAGCAATAGAATCGTCGGTTTGAAGAGGCAGATAATTAGATGAATCAGCATCAGACATCTTCGATAATTGCATTGATACTGAATCAAGTTGTTTGATCTTGTAAATAGAATCAATTTTTGCAATCTGCTGCTCCGCAGCAATCTGCCCTCGGTAAATAATGGAATCGAGATTAGTAAAGTCGGAGGCGAGGTGGTCTTCAAGATGAGGCGTGATTACGACATCCGCCTTCTCAAGCTGCAGCTTGTTCGAGAGCTGCATTGTAATACTCGTCATTTGATCGACGGCATCCCAAATATTATCGATGTTGGTCGCTGAACGAAGGGGGCTTGTTGTATTGACGGCAATTATGATGTCTGCTCCCATCTCTTTTGCAACGTCAACTGGAATGTTGGAGATGAGGCCGCCATCAACAAGTTGAAGTGTGCCAGTATGGATCGGCGAGAATATGACAGGTACGGTAGAACTCGCTTTGATTGCCTGTGCCAGGTCGCCCGTGGAAATAACCACACGCTTGCCGGATACCATATCAGTCGCAACTGCTCTGAATGGAACCTTAAGATCGTCGAAGGAATGGATGACCCGATAAGGAGCATCAAGCACCAATTTAGTCAGGAGCGTTGTAAGCCGCTGTCCGCTTGCGAGCGAAGATGGAAGGATAGGAGTCAAGCCGTTCAACCTCAAAATGAGAAGGCTCTGTTCCTCCTCCTGTTTTTGTTGCAAGAAAAGTTCGCTTCGGCTCACTGCATCCGAGAGTGCAAGAAGCTGGTTCCAATTAAGGGCGCGTGCAATGGAGTCCATCTCTGCCGCCGAGTACCCGGAAGCATAAAGCCCGCCAATAATGCTCCCCATACTTGCACCGATGACAATGTCGATAGGAATGTGTGCCTTCTCAAATTCCTCCAATACGCCAATTTGCGATATTCCTCTTGCACCGCCGCCGGAAAGAACCAACGCGACTTTCGGCCGGCTTTTGGCAATGTACGGAAGGAATTTACCGCTTACCTGCGCAGATGATTGTTGCGCATTCGATGCATGCAAGGCACCACTTAATAAATAAATTATTAACGTTAACGAAATGATACTCGATATTCGCATTTTCTTTTCATGGAACACTTGAGAAATCTTCTAACAAATAAACTCAGGATTTTTTTCTCAGGTTGATAGTTCACCGTGGCTTCAGGGGCAATAGCTAAGAAATTTTCTGCAATGTGAGCACGGTGGGACTCGAACCCACAACCTTTGGCTCCGGAGGCCAACGCTCTGTCCAATTGAGCTACGTGCCCTTGTGCATAATCTAAGAACGACTTGCCCCACAATCAATTACGACGCGCATCACGCTAAAATTCCGTCCTGGATCTTCACCACCCGGTTTGCGAGATTCGTGAGGTGATCGTTGTGGGTCGCAATCACGAAAGTGGTCTGGTGTTTCCGACAAAGATCCAACATTAATTCGTGCAGCGATTCGGCATTCCGTGAATCGAGATTTCCCGACGGCTCGTCCGCAAGTATAACCTTCGGAGTGTTTATCAATGCTCTAGCGACGGCAACTCTTTGTTGTTCGCCGCCCGAAAGTTCAGATGGGCGATGCTCCGCACGGTCGATAAGACCGACCTCGCTTAAAAGTTCACTCGCCAATTTCTTAACTTCGAAAAGCTTTTTTCCGGCGATCATCGCCGGCATCGCAACGTTTTCTATTGCGGTAAACTCGGGAAGCAGATGATGAAACTGAAACACGAACCCGATTTGGAGACTCCGAAATTTCGCAATTCTCTCATCGCTCAACTTGAACAAATCTGTACCATCATAGCGCACGGTACCGCTCGTCGGCCTGTCGAGAGTGCCGAGGATGTGAAGAAGCGTGCTTTTGCCGGCGCCGGACGCCCCGACTACCGCAACTATCTCACCCGCTTCAATGTTGAGATTAATGTCTTTCAGGACTGACAACTCACTTTTGCCGATGAAATAACTTTTCCGAATTTGTGATGCTTCAATGATTAGCTTTGGCAAAATAGTTACTCCCATCTCACCGCATTTGCCGGTTCCACTTGTGCGGCACGCCTTGCCGGGTACAATGCAGCCAAAGTAGAAATAATAACCGCTATCATACCAACCACAACAAAATCGCTGAGGTGCATTGAGACCGGCAGTGCAGGAATTATATAAACACTCGTATCCAATTTAAAAAACTGAAAATGAATTTGAGCTTCGCAGACCAAATACCCCACAACAAGGCCGATGACGCCGCCGAGTACTCCAACCATTATTCCCCCGAATAAGTAGATCTTCATTATTCCCGATTGAGTTGCGCCCATCGCTTTCAAAACTCCGATTTCTCTCCGCTTTTCGATAACGGTCATGGTCAACGATCCTAAAATATTAAACGCTGCAACCAGGATAATCAGCGAGAGGACAATGTAAGCAACGATTCTTTCAAGCGTCATCATCCGGTACAAATCCTTATGGAGATCGTACCATGTTTCAACACGAACTTCCGGCAATATCTTTTCAATTTTCGATTTCACCTCGTCGGACTTTCCGATATCCCGGAGCCGTGCGTCTATGCCGTTTACCATTTGTGGCAGCGACGCGAGATTTTGCCTCTCCGCCGACGGTGCAGAGAATAAATATTGAGCAGCCGGCAAATCGGTGAAAGCATAGTATCCATCATAGTCTTTGTTTTGCGATTGATAGATTCCCGCCACGACAAACTTAACAACCTTCGGTTCATAAAACTGCGTAAGGCTTCGCTCGATACCGGCAGGGCTTATAATCGCCACTGTGTCGCCGATGACCGCATCGAGAGCATCTGCAAGCGACAGGCCGATAAGAATTTGGTTTTCCTTATCCGCTTCCAAAAAATGGCCGAGGACAATAGATTTCGATAGGCTCGATATTTTTTCATTGCCCGACGGGACGATACCCGTAATGTTCACAGCTCGATTAACTCCACCCGACACGATCATTGCCTTGCTGTTTAAGAACATCGTTGCCGATTTTACTTCGTCGAGGTTCTGGACCTTCGCCAGCACTTTTTCCGGCGAGGCAAGATATTCACCCAACTGCGCGGTGATCCTGATATGCGGATCAAAATTCACGAGAATGTTTGTGACTATTCCCTGAAAACCATTGAAGACTGAAATGACAATGATGAGTGATGCTGTAC
>JBAPNE010000125.1:0-12851 GCA_049278975.1 Candidatus Kryptoniota bacterium | reverse complement strand
ATCATATAAATGCTGGGCAATGTCGCGAATATATTTCCCTTGGTAATAATCTTCGGGGAAATTAATTTTCTCACCGAGTATCTCCTTATACCTAAGACGAACCGAGTCTCCAAGAACGCGCATCTGTCTGCCCGCGTTATTGAAATAATATTCACGAGTCACATCATGGCCGGTCCATTCAAGGACATTCGCAATTGTATCGCCGAAGACTCCATTTCGTCCATGCCCCACTGTCAATGGCCCGGTCGGATTTGCGCTGACAAATTCAACTTGCGTTTTCTTTCCCGCAACGACGTTCGACCTGCCGAAATTTTCTCCTTTGGTCAACACTTCGTTTATAAATGAAAGGAAATATTTGTCCGTGAATTTGAAATTTATAAATCCAGGGCCTGCCAATTCCGAATTCTCGACCAGTGACGGATCAAGCTCTAACACATCAAGAACTTTTTGCCCGAGATCACGCGGCTTCATCTTAAATTCTTTTGCGGCAAGAAGAGCGAAGTTAGTGGATAAGTCTCCGTGTGATTCTATTTTTGGCTTCTCGAAAGAAATTTCAGTGGACGGTTTTAAACCCAATTTTTCAAGGGCAAGTAAGATTTGGGCCTTAAGATAATTTTTCATCAGGTTTCCTCAGCGCTCGTGGCTTCCTGTCCGAGACTTTCTGAATTTTCGCGTCGCCCCAGAGTTTTTCAAGCCCGTAGAATGTCCTCGCGTCTTTATGGAACACGTGTACCACAACGTTAACGTAATCCAACAATACCCATTGGAGATTTTGCAAACCTTCAGTGTGCCATACCCTCTCACCATGTTCCTCCATTCCTGCCATGATCGCATCGGCGATTGCCTTGACTTGCGTCTCCGAATCACCCGTGGACACGACAAAATAATCTGTCATGGAAGTCAATTTGCGCAAATCTAAGATCGCAACATCTTTCGCCTTCTTGGTCAACGCAAGTTCGGCAATCCGGTGCTGAAGAGTTTTCCTCTCTGCCATACTATTCAATGCTCTCATTTGGTTTTAAATTTTGGTAATCCTTCCCGATTAGGACTTCAACATCCACATAACTTTTTGGATCCAATCTTGTTGTAACGTTTTGTTTCTTCACTCCTAACGCTTCGGCAACCCGAATAGCGTTCTGAAAATTTCCCGCAGCATCGACCACGGTTGTGAATTGCCTATCCAGCATGGAGCCGTTCGTAGTCTCAACTACATCGAAACCGCGCTTACGGAGATAGAAGGTGAAATCCATGGCGATGTTCTTAGCCCCGCATTCATTCCGAACGCTCACTTGTATGAGCTTCTCGGTTTTCGTCGGCGCTTCTTTTTCTGTTCGCTCCGACTTCACCGGCGGATGAATAATGAATCGATCGAGAAGAGAATACGCCAGCACGACAGCGAACAACAGAATCACTATCTGAGATGGTACAGCTAAATATCTCTTTGCCCTTACGAAAAGTTTTTCCTTATGCCTCTTCATCAACGACAAAATTGGTTCGGATACAACCTCGCGCGGCCAGCGAGATGTGAAATGGAGCGGTGGATCCCCGGATCAAAATACCCCGTTCAAAAGATTCGTTACGATTGTAAATCCCTCACCATCCCCAAGGGTTGTAATAATAAGGATTATAATATCTATTCATCGGGTTCTGGTTGAATTGCAAATCAATTTGAAAGTTGTTTGTCGGATGATAATTGAGATCTGCCCTTGTTAGGTAAATACCGTTCAAGCCTTGTGAAAATTTACTTCCGAGAGAACTGTACGGAGAGTTAAGAAGGCTGACGTCTGCGCTGACGGTTAAAGGATTGCTAATCTTGTAGCTCATGCTATTCGTGTACATCCCGAGAGCCAAGCCTTGATTCCCGACAGTCATGTAGCTCATCGAAAGAGATTGGTGCATTGCGAAGTTGGCGGGATTGAAAATTCCAAAGAGCAATCCGTTGCTGTTATCCGATTGAATCAAGGAGTTCCCGACGCCCGATGAATTCGAAAGTTGATCTTTGAACTGTGCGTAACTCAACGAATTTATTACCAGCATTAATACCGATAAAATTACTATCTTTTTCATCACTTCCTCCGCATTCATAGAAGATTTTAAACAAAACAAGAATAAATATCAAATCATGAATTTAGACGCTTCACGGCCACAACGGTTAAACGATATGATTTCGTTCCAGGGAAAAATAAAATGCCTCGCTTTAATCATAGTTTTGAATTTCGACCTTGGAGTTTTGAAATTGGTATTTGCTTAGAATTCAGAATTTTTTCTGTTATGGCATTAATAACGCGGCACGCCGCATACGCAGCCGAGAATCCACCATTAATGTTCGTTACCGCGATTCCCGGTGCACACGATGACAGCATTCCAAGTAATGCAGACAATCCACGGAAGTTCGCGCCGTAGCCAATATCGGTCGGTACGGCAAAAATCGGCTTCGACACCAGTCCGCCGATAACGCTCGGCAATGCGCCTTCCATTCCGGCGATAACAACCAATGCCGATGCGTTTTGCATCACGTCTAATTTCTTCATTACGCGATGAATTCCCGCAACACCGACGTCATAAATTTTAATGAATGCAGTCCCCATCGCTTCGCAAACATCTGCCGCTTCCTCGGCGATCGGTATGTCGCTCGTCCCGGCAGTCACGATGCAAACATACGGTTCATTCTTATGATTTTCCTTGGACGAAATCGCGTTAATGGTAAATGTATTCGAAAAAGAATTAGTTCGCCCTCTTGGAAATCTTTTCTTCAAAGCTTTCGTCTTTTCGTCGGACAACCTTGTAATCAATACCGGCTCTTTAGACTTAGAAAGTTTTTCAGCAATGCCGACAATTTGTTTTGTTGTCTTGTGTTCGCCATAAATTACTTCTCCCAAGCCTAGCCTGAAACTACGGCCATGATCGACCATGGCATATCCTGCGTCCTCAAGATCAAACGGCAGATGCTTTATTTTATCGTAGGCGCTTGAAGCATCTAACTTTCCTTTCTGAACATCGACGAGGATTTTCTTAATGGACACGCGATTCATCAACCCGTTCCACCACCAGTTTTATATCCTTCCAAATCCAACGTCACCCATCCATAACCGCGAGCCTTTGCTTCTTTCACTAACTTCTCCTTTAGCTGCAAAGCCATTGCCATTTCCTCGGGCGCCGTTTCCAATCTCAGAAAATATTTCCCGCTCATTTCATGGACACGCAGCCGGAAAATTTTTAACCCCCCGCTGCGCAAGATATTTTCAAGTTCATCCACATCTCTCAATTCTTGTTTCGTGATTTGAACTCCTCTCATGATTCGTGAACTCAAACATGGGCTCGACGGCTTTTCGGAAAGTTCTAGGCCATGAAGCCGCATAAGTTCCCGGATCTCTTCTTTCGTGAAATTATACTCGGCAAGTGGGAACAAGATTTCATTCTCAATTGCGGCTTTATGCCCGGGACGAATGTCGGCTTTGTCAGACGCGCTGTAACCGTACGCGATCCGCTTGCAGTCATTTTCCGACGCAATTTCTTTAGCAATGCTGAACAATTCCGTTTTGCAATGATAACATCTAAGAGAATCGTTCTTTATATATTCCGGATTGTCAACCTCGGCGCTTTTTTTCCAGATATGCCTTACACCAACTCTTGCTATGAATTTTTCTACGTCTTCTTTATCATGGCTTGGCATGCTTTCACTGTCTGTTGTCAACGCAATTAAACTGCCACCGTGTTTTTTTCTCGCTTCCTCCGCAGTCCATAAAAGAAAGCCGCTGTCAACTCCACCGGAAAACGCGACTACTAAGCCCTCCTCTGTATATTTACCAAGACAACTTTTCAACGCATTATATTTTTGCAACAAGTCACTCATCGTATTATCTATTCTTAAATCTTCCTGTCAAGAATATGTATCCTCATTTCAATTTAATATCTCGACAGCCTTTTTAGAAGGGAAAGATATCGAATCACTATTTTTAAATTGAAACAAGCGGCAAGCGAAGTTATATTATGAGACGAAATGCAGATGTTTCCGAAGAATCCTGTGCAAAACTTTGCCGTTCCAATCCTTCAACTGAATACCCGATCCTTAATTAACAAGGAAACTATCGTCCAACCCCTAATCCGTTTTTTTTTCTGGGAGGTTAAGATTTGAAAAAAGTTCGCTCCATACTTGCCCTTCCATTTGAAGATGCCGAACTGGTTTCTAGATTAAAATCAAAATATCCCGATGCAACGATAGAGGTGATTCGCAAACAGGACATTGCGGGTATTCAGGTGCTCTCCCTTTTGCAGAGGTTGCGTAAGGACAGGAGTGATCTCGCTGTCGCATCGCTTTACGACTCGACGGCAAAACGCACAACAAGTATGACAGAAATTATGGTGGGTATGTGCAGATCGCGGCAGAAGTTCATCCGAGACTTAACCGGCAATTTCCGGGAAATCACACGAACTCACATTGCGTTCGCTGTCCTTCCCCAACTTATTTTTGGCTCCCTCCTTGGAGTGATGCTCCTGGCTTTAAACGAATTGTTTTCTTTCTACATGTTACTTCTCTCTCCGCCTAAAGCGCGACATCTTCTTCCCAACGCAACTGGTGGCACAATTCTATTCCTCCGCACCGATCTTGCAGGATCACGCCCTGCGGGAGGATCGGTGTCCCATATAAAAGGTGTCATAAAGGGCTTCCTGGATTTGGGATATAAAGTGGTCTATGTCGCGGATGCAAAATCGACCGCTCTTCCACCAGAAGCACAACAAATTGCGATTAAGCCGATAAGTCTTCTCGATTTCTTCGATGAGTTTCAGCTGGTGGCGTTCAATATCCAGTTGATAATGAGAAGGGGATCTCTTGTTCGCAGATTCAAACCCGATATAGTCTACCAACGCTTGTCGGTGTTCAATTTCGCCGGTGGAGTTATCTCAGAAAAGGCAGGGGTCTCAATGATTCTGGAAGCGAACGCTTCCGAAGTGTGGGCAAAGAAAAAATGGAGTCGCCTCTTTTTCGAGAAGCACGCGACGCGATGTGAGTCAATTGCGCTCAAGTTGGCGGACAGAACAGTAATAATCTCCAGCGTTGGCCGCGACGAGCAATTGGCAACATATGGATTATCTTCGGAACAGTTTATTGTCAACCCGAACGGAGTCGACCCAGAGGAATTCAATCCGAACATCGATGGATCGGAAGTGCGAAATCGCTATGACCTGGACGAAAAGATCGTAATCGGTTTTATCGGGACTTTCACGAAATGGCATGGAGTAGAGACCCTTTGTGATGCAGCGATGACTGCGATAAAACAAAACTCACAGCTACGGTTCCTTATGGTCGGCGACGGCGATCTCAAGACGACTCTCCAGAACAAAGTTGCGGAAATGAAATACGAGAAATATTTCGTGTTCACCGGACTTATACCTCACCGTTATGCGCCGAGTTTCTTAGCCGCGTGCGATATACTTGTTTCCCCCCACCTTGGTTTCACCGACGGGACAAAATTTTTCGGGTCTCCCACGAAACTTTTTGAATATATGGCGATGGGAAAACCGATAATTGCAAGTAAGCTTGAGCAAATTGCGGAGATTATTATCGATGGCATTAATGGACTATGGATGACGCCGGGAAATCAAGAAGAGCTCGCAGAAAAGATACTCCTTTTGGCAAGCAACCATCAATTACGAAACCGACTCGGCGCTCAGGCAAGAAGAGATTGTGTAGAGAAATACACGTGGACAATCAATGTAAATCGTGTTCTCGATGCAATCCGACGGCCAATGCCCACTTGGGAGCAAATGTCTAGAACGCATCACGAAAAGGTGTCGGACCATGCATGACTCAGATCTGAAAAAGTTCTACGATCAACAAGCTGTTCGTCAAGTAGATCCAGCAACTTATCATCTAATGTGGTATCGCTTTTATACTATGATGAACATGATCCGCGGCAAGCGCCTTTCAATCTTAGAAATCGGCGCAGGAGACGGCGATATAGTTTTCACTCTGACAAAGAAAGGACATAGCTGCTTTGCGATGGACATCTCCGATATCCGCCTAAAAAGGTACGAGGCCATGGCACATCAGCAAGGCATCCGGCAGCTTCTTGGTAACGTTGAGGAAAAAATTCCACTAGAGAATGAATCGTTGGATGCCGTTCTCTGTGGGGAAATTATTGAACATGTCCCAGACAATGACAAAGCGATAGAAGAAATTCGACGTGTATTGAAGCGGAATGGACAGTTCATTCTTTCCGTGCCTTACAAAGAGACGCTAAAAATCACAAAATGTCCGGATTGTGGAAAGCAATTCGAGTTGAACGGGTACCTTCACACATACGACAAACAAAGTGTGCGAAGCCTCCTTGAGCAGCACGGTTTCGCCGTTGTTGAAACTCATATCGGGCACACGAAATTCTCTCGCGAGATTTGGAAGCGTTGGCATTCTTCTGCGGCTGTTCGCCTGTGCCACCTTATCGATAAGCTCACCTACGGTCTCTTTAAGGCGTCCGATACTTGGATTATGACAAAAGGCATCAAAAAAGTCAAAGTGTAAAAACTCCTTGCCGACCAATCCATATAAATAGCAGGTCCAACAAATCTTGAGTGATCGAACTGACAACAGTCAAAATCTTCTCTTCTATAGAATCAAAAGTGTAACCAAACATTCCATGGTGTATGGTTTGTTTGATTTCCTCGGTAAAGCAGGTGCGATAATCTTAGTGCCTCTTTATGCCAAAATGCTGGGGCCGACCGAGTACGGTATGCTTGAGCTCTTTACCGTGACCGGTGCTCTCTTCTTAATTACAAGCGTCATGGGATTTAACTCCGCACTTACCCGATACTACGTCACAGAGAATAATGAAGATGAGAAGAACAAGATTTTTCAGACCGCTTTTCTGACAACTCTCACTGTAGCCGGGGTCATTATGGTTATCTTGAGTCTGACGGCTCCGGCTATCAGCAGTGTTTTCTTTACTATCCCAGTCTATGCAAATTACTGGCGCATACTCTTCATAACAGTTTTCTCAGATGCGGCTACTGCTATACTCCTTGCTCTATATCGTTCGCAAACAAAACCGGGACTTTACTCCAGCGTTAACTTCTCCAAGCTGGTCCTGACACTCGTATTAAATGTGCTGTTCGTCGGATTTCTGCGACAAGGTGTCTATGGCGTGCTAATGGGTAATCTAATTGGTTCTATTTGCGGCCTCGTGCTAAGCCTTGTGTTTAGTGCAAAGCTAATTAGAATACGTTTTTCATGGCGGTATCTTGTCCTGCTTGCAAAGTTTGGCTTGCCGCTTCTTGTCAGTGGGTTTGCTTTCTTCATCATAAATTCTGCCGACCGCTATTTTCTCACAGAATATACAGGGCTAGCAGTCCTTGGGGCTTATGCTCTCGGATACAAAGTGGGAATGTTAATGTCGCTCGCGGTGAATGCATTCGTTGTCGCTTGGCTACCATTAATGTTCAAGATAGCCGCAGATTCCCAAGCTAAAAAAACTTTCGCGACGGTGCTCACATATTATCTCTTCATTGCTTGCGCCATATTAATTGCGATTGGTTCTTTTGGTCACGAAATCGTCAACTTGATGGGAACGCCGGAATACTCGGCGGCTTCAAGAATTATCATCTATGTCCTAATTTCCTATTTGTTCCAAGGCGCTTTTTATATCATGGCCACAGGCGTTTTCCTTAAAGATCAAACTAAAGCAATTTCCTTAGTTGCCGGTATTTCGGCGGTCATAAACATAAGCGCTAACTTCCTACTAATACCGACCTATGGCATCATGGGAGCTGCGGTCGCAACTGTAATTTCCTATGCATTTCTTCCAATCGGAATATATTTGCCAAGCCAACATTATTATCGAATTAATTTTGAGACACACCGAATCTTCAAGATTATCTTGTCAACGGTGCTCATCCTTATATTCAACAATGTCATTATTGGTCGCGGGAATCTCTCTCTCGACGTAACCAAATTTGCGCTCGTAATATTTTATCCTACTTTCTTGCTTGTGCTCGGATTCTTTACAGACGAGGAATTTACTAGAGGAAAAATAGTTTTAAAGAAAGTGGTTCGAAGGTTCTTTCTTTTTAGAACAAGATAATACCACTTCTCCCGGTAAACGCAACCGACTTTATGAAAACAAGAATCAAATAAAATTTTATTGGATGCTCTGGCTCCTAGCATCTATGATTATATGCTTAGCCGAAGGTTCTTGATTGTTGAGCCCCCCGCTTCTATATTTAGTTTATTGAAGCATTTATGTCATCTGCCTCACTCACAAGAAAAAAAGTCCTCGTAACCGGAGCAGCCGGATTCATCGGAAGCCACTTGACCGAGAGGCTTGTATCTCTCGGGGCACAGACCACAGCTTTCGTTAGATACAACTCAAGGAACAGCTGGGGATTCATCGACAGCTTTTCTGACTCGGTAAAAAAAGAAATTGAAATCATTTCGGGTGATGTGCGCGATCCCGATGCCGTCAGAAAAGCCTGTAAGGGTAAGGATCTCATTTTTCATCTCGCCGCGTTGATCGGCATTCCATACTCATACGTGAACCCTCGAGACGTTGTGGCGACAAACGTGGGTGGTACACTCAACTTTCTTACCGCTGCGGCAGAATCAAGTGTGAAGCGGATCATCGTGAC
The DNA here is from genome assembly GCA_049278975.1 of Candidatus Kryptoniota bacterium. GTDB lineage: Bacteria > Bacteroidota > Ignavibacteria > Kryptoniales > JAKASW01 > JAKASW01. Next base: position 4,232 of record JBAPNE010000125.1, on the reverse strand, counting down.
CTCAACTAGCGAAATATTCGGTACAGCTCAATATGTTCCCATAGATGAGAATCATCCTTTGCAGCCGCAGTCTCCATATGCCGCAACAAAAATAGCAGCCGATAAACTTGCCGAGAGTTTCTATGCGACTTACAACCTCCCGGTCGTTATTCTCCGGCCGTTCAATACTTACGGCCCCAGGCAATCTATGCGCGCGGTAATACCAACTATTATCAATCAGTTGCTTTCCGACGATGAGGTCAAGCTTGGCAACCTTGAACCGACACGCGACCTCACATATGTCGGCGACACAGTAGAGGGTTTCATACGTGCTGCGATTACACGTGACATCGACGGGCAATCGATAAACCTCGGAGTCGGATCGGAAGTCAGCATTGGCAATCTTGCGGAGACCATCAGCCACCTTATGGGAAAGAGGCTAAGTTTACGCCAGGAGAAAACAAGGCAACGCAGCAATTCAAGTGAAGTACAAAGACTGCTTTCAGACAATGCCAAGGCACGCCGCTTACTGAAGTGGACTCCACAAGTGTCACTCGAAGAAGGACTTCAGAAGACAATAACATGGATGGAGACAAATTTAAATATTTATAAAGTCAAATCTTATGTCATTTAAAATTCTCTCTGAATTGCAGGGCTTTGAATGAAAGCTGTCATAATGGCAGGCGGACTCGGTCAACGCCTGCGACCGTTCACTCAAGTGATTCCAAAACCTCTATTGCCTGTAGGAGAGCAATCCGTCCTTGAGATAATTATCCAAGCGCTTAGCCAGCAGGGATTCGACGAGATTTTCCTCGCACTCAACTATCAGTCGGATCTGTTTGAGGCGTTTTTCGGCGATGGGTCTAAGTGGGGAATCAAGATCAGCTACACTAAAGAAGAGATACCGCTGGGTACAGCCGGTCCATTAAAGCTTATAGATAATCGCCTTACAGAACCCTTCCTGGTCATCAACGGCGACATACTTACAAACCTGGAGTTCACAAAGTTGGCAGATTTTCATCGTGCCAACGAAGCCATTCTTACCGTCTGCACTAAAGAAATCCACATGCCGCTCCACTACGGTGTAGTTCACTCAGAAAACAACCGCATTGTGAAAATCGATGAGAAGCCGGACATGGTCTCGGAGGTCATCGCTGGAATATATATGCTAAGCCCTGAAACTTTATCCTATATCCCAAAGGACGCTTTCTACACGATGGTCGATTTGTTGCATGATCTTATGAAGGCAGATAGGAAAGTCGTCCAGTACCACTTGGGCGGATACTATTGGCTGGACATAGGACAGATGGACGATTACCAAAAGGCACAAGACCTTTACCGCGAAGGGATTTTCTCGAAACGTCCGTGATGGGTCCAGCAACACACAATCATGCAGTGGGTAGTCCCGAATCTCCCTACCGGAATAAGAAAATATTGGTGAGCGGAGGTCTCGGATTTATCGGAAGCAATCTTGCGATCCGGCTCGTGCGCGGCGGAGCGGACGTCACAATAATTGACCGGGAACTCGAAGGAAGCGGGGCGAACGATTTCAATATCTCCCCCATTGCTAACGACGTGAGAGTTTTCAAACACGACATCGCAGATAAAGAAAAGATGCTACCGTTAATAGAGAATGTTGACTACATCTTTAACCTCTCCGGCTACAACAACCATCTCGATAGCATGGTACATCCTGAAAAGGATCTCTACGCCAATTGCACAAGTCAACTAAGCTTCCTTGCTGCTTGCGCAGAAGTCGGTGTGAGCGCCGGATTGGTTTTCACGGCCACCAGAACACAATATGGCCGGGTTACCGAAAATCCGGTCACCGAACAGATGCCTCAACATCCGCTCGACATTCATGGAGCGCACAAGGCTCTTGCTGAACAGTACCATCTCTTCTATCACAAGAATAATTCCCTAAAAACTGTTGTTGCGCGGGTTACAAACGTCTACGGCCCACGTCAACCAGTCAGGCCGCGAGGTATCGGCCTGATCTCCAGCTTCATCCTTCCCGTTCTTGAAGACGGTGATATAGAAATATTCGGAACCGGAAACCGAACGAGAGAAATTCTTTATGTGGATGATCTGATCGATGCACTGCTGATTTTAAATTCGAAAAAGGAAACTGCTGGGCAATGCTACAATGTTGGCGGTTTCTCTGTTTCACTCCGAGAGATCGCCGAGACAATGATCGCCGCTGCAGGCGCGGGTAGGATATCCTACAAGCCTTTTCCGCACGAGGTACAGAGGATCGAGGTTGGAGAAGTTACCCTCGACTCAACTAAAATCGCAATGAGCTGCGGATGGCGTGCCACGACAGTTCCTGATCAAGGATTTCGCAAAACAATGGAATTCTTTACCAAAAATAAAGACAAATACACCCCCGCATGATCTATCGATGTGATTTAACAAAACAATATAAACAGTACAAGCTGGAAATCGATGATGCATTCCAACGGGTCATGAATTCTGGCCGTTACGTGCTGGCGGGAGAGGGAAATGCCTTCGAGGGAGAACTTGCAAGGTATTGTGAGACAACGTACTGTGTAGGCGTGGCTAGCGGGACTGAAGCAATTCAACTTGCCATAAAGGCTTTAGATATAAATCCCGGCGACGAAATAATCACGACCCCGTTTACAGCGGTCGCGACAATTTCTGCAATCGTATGGGCAGGCGCCGTACCAAGATTCGCAGATATTGATCCGGAAACTTTCTGTATAGACCCATCAAAAATTGAAGCGGCGATTACTTCGAGAACTAAAGCTATCATGCCTGTCCATCTCTTTGGCCAGGCGGCAGAAATGGATTCGATCATGGATATAGCGCGAAGTCATGGTCTAAAGGTCATCGAGGATGCTGCGCAGGCACACGGAGCAAAGTACAAAGGCAAAAAGGTTGGCAGTATCGGCGACATCGGTTGTTTCAGTTTCTATCCCACTAAGAATCTGGGAGCTTATGGAGATGGTGGTGCAATCGTTACTAATGACAAATCATACGCAGAAAGAATTCAACTACTTCGCAACTATGGACAGACAGCTTTATACGTCATAAATACAGATGGCACTAATTCGCGTTTAGACGAACTGCAGGCAGCTATCCTTCGCGTCAAGCTGAGACATCTCGACGAGATGAATGAAGAACGAGTCCGCATAGCAAAAGAGTATCAAAGTAGCCTTAACGGTTTAGGAATTAAATTTCCAAAGTTGTTATCGCACACGTTTCACTGCCTTCATGTTTATGTGGTGCGCACGCTGCATCGGGATGAACTGCAGACATTCCTTGAAAAGAGAGAAATCCAATCAAACGTATATTATCCATTGGCGGCACACCTGCAGGAACCGTACAAATATCTTGGTTATAAGCAAGGCGACTTCCCTGTCGCTGAACAAATGTGCAAGGAAGTGCTCGCGCTTCCTTTTTACCCAGAGTTAACTCAAGCTGATTTTCAGACAATCATCGATGCCATAAAAGAATTCTTCACGAAGATTCATGGAACCTGAAGAGTATCGTACCAATTTTCTTCTCGAAGATTCATACTGGTGGTTCGTCGGAAGAAGAAAGATTGTCAAGCAAGCTTTGACGTCATGGAGTGGCACGAAAAAATTTGACCGAATTCTCGACGCGGGATGCGGCACCGGCAAGATGGTTGAATTCCTTTCAACATTTGGTGATACATATGGCATTGAGCTCCATTCTGAAGGGATTGAGTATTGCCGAAAACGCGCGCTCCCATTTCTAGCTGAAGGTGATATCAGCAAACTGCCATTCCGCGACAATTCGTTCGATCTTGTTTCGTGTTTTGATGTGTTGTATCATAACGAAGTGAATGAAGCCCAAGCCCTTGATGAGGTGTACCGTGTCTGTACCCCCAAAGGTTTTTTGATTGTCACTGATGCTGCGTTTGAATTTCTCCGAAGCGAGCACGATGAATCGGTTCACGGCGTCCGACGATACACAAAGCGAACTTTATGCGGGGCAATTGAACGTGCCGGGTTCAAAGTTGTAAGGACATCCTACTGGAACTTTTTTCTTTTCCCTGCTGTAGCGTTGGTTCGGTTTGTTAAAAATGCTCTCCCGAGACACAATGAGAGACCGGTTTCTAATCTGAAACCCATCCCCCAACCATTGAACGGATTTTTATCATGGATAGTGAATGCTGAGGCACAACTAATCCGACTAACCCTCCTGCCGTTCGGTACCTCGATAGTGCTGCTCGCACAGAAAATAAACCGCATCGAGATAAAGAAAGC
>JBAPNE010000124.1:0-4009 GCA_049278975.1 Candidatus Kryptoniota bacterium | reverse complement strand
GGATTAATCTTCCGAAAACAGAACTCTCTAACCCCGACCTGTCGCCGTCGGTTCGAACAATTCCGGTGGTCTCAAGAATAGAGTCGCGCGAAATTATTTTCTCGAACATCGTCGATGTGCTCCACTTTGACGCGAAGCTTTTACCCGATGGCGAACTTTTCGCGGTGAAAGTTTCAGACGATGCGATGAACTTTGTGGGATTGTTTAAAGGCGACTATGTAATTTGTAGAAGAGTCGTGAAGCCGGAACAGAACTCTCTTGTTCTCGGAAGCGCTGCTGGAATTTTGATCGTAAGATTTTTCGAATTGGCAAACGAGAAGATTCATCTAAAACCTTCCAACAAGTCGTACCAGATTCTAAGTTTTCTTCCAGATGACAGGCAGTTCTTCGTCGCAGGTGAAATCGTGCTGACGTTCAGGAAGATAAAATGAATTATCGCGCGCGGAGCACTTTAGAAATGAGACAAAGACAAATGTTATGGCCACACTAACATTCCCACTGCTCTGATGTTATGTGGACATATGGTGAGCTAATTATAGTCGGGAAGCGAAAGGAAAAGATAAAGTGCAAAATAAATTTAGAGTAATGACAGTTCTATTTGAAGGATTTGAACTCCTAGATGTTTTTGGTCCGTTGGAAATGTTTGGCACTTCAGAAGAAAGATTTGACATCAAGCTCGTTTCTCAACAAGGAACACCGGTCAAAAGTAGTCAAGGCCCAGTAAGTGTAGTGGATTTCAGCTTTTCTGATAAAGTAGAAACAGATATTCTCTTAATTCCTGGCGGCGCCGGAACAAAAAAAGAAATTCACAATACAATATTAATTGAATGGCTCAAGAGTAAAAGTGAGAATTGTCAATATGTTGCTTCTGTTTGTAATGGAGCAGTTTTATTAGCCAAGGCCGGTTTGTTAAACAATAAGCGTGCAACAACGAACAAAATGGATTTTAAATGGGTTATGACTCATGGTTCAGAAGTAAATTGGGTGCGGGAAGCTCGGTGGGTTGAAGATGGTAATTATTTTACTTCATCTGGCGTTTCGGCGGGTATGGACATGAGCTTAGCACTTATTAGTAAATTATTCGGCGAGAGTGTTGCTGATGACGTCGCAATCCGTGCAGAATATAGCCGGGAGAAGAATGCTGGAAATGATCCATTTGCAAAACTTTATGGCCTTGTTTAGTTGTGCTGTCCAACAAGAATCAGGCTAACGCTGCCTAACCATTCGCTCAAGCTGACGGAATAAACCGCAGAGAGCGCCTTCGAGCAGTTTATTCTTCTAACGTGCTTAAATCACCTTCCGGCATTCCGAGTGCCCGCGCTTTCAGTACACGCCGCATGATCTTCCCGCTCCGCGTTTTCGGCAAGGTATTCGTGAAATTTATTTTCTCGGGTTTTGCAATTGGTCCCATTTCATGCGAGACATGCTGCCTTAATTCTTCAGCAAGATCTTCGTTCCCTTCGAATCCAGCTTTCAAAGTTACATAAGCATGAATTGCAATCCCCTTTATTTCATGCGGCAGCCCGATAACCGCGGCTTCTGCAACTGCATGATGGCTCACAAACGCCGATTCGAGTTCAGCCGTGCCAAGTCTGTAGCCGCTGACTTTTATAACATCGTCAACCCTGCCGATGATCCAAAAATACCCATCCTCGTCCTTCCTCGCGGAGTCCCCCACAAAATAATATCCCGGGAATTTGTTCCAATAAGTATTGACGTAACGATCGGGATCTTTGTAAATCGTTCGCAGCATTGCAGGCCATGGCCGCTTTAGAACCAAATAGCCTTCCTCGCCGGGCTTCACGGGGTTCCCCGCCTCATCAATCACGTCTGCTTCCACGCCGAAGTACGGCTTCGTCCCGGAACCGGGTTTAAGCGGCGTTGCCGGCAATGGCGCAATCATAAACATTCCTGTCTCGGTTTGCCACCATGTATCCATGATAGGACATTTTTCTTTGCCAATGACTCTATGATACCACCGCCATGCTTCCGGATTTATCGGCTCACCAACTGAGCCAAGCAGCCGCAGCGAAGATAAATCATGCCGGTTCGGCCATGCTTCGCCATAACGCATTAGGCCGCGGATCGCGGTCGGCGTGGAATACAAAACCGTGATACCGTATTTTTCTATCATGGTCCACCACCTATCGGGATACGGATAAGTCGGCGCGCCTTCGTACATAAATGAAGTTGCTCCCGCGACAAGCGGCGCATAAACGATATAAGAATGCCCTGTAACCCAGCCGGGATCCGCGGTGCACCACCATCTATCCTCTTCCTTCAAATCGAAAACGTCTTTCAGAGTTGAGTACGTTCCAACCATGTATCCACCGTGCGTGTGAAGAACTGCTTTAGGTTTTCCCGTTGTGCCCGATGTATATAAAATGTAAAGCGGATCTTCGGCGTCCATTTCTTCCGTTGGGGCCTTTCCGCCGTTGCGAGAAAGCGGCAAATTCATCAACTCATGGTACCAGTAATCGCGCCCGGCTTCCATCGGAATTTCTTTTCCTGTTCGCCGTACCACTATAACAGTTTCCGGAGCAGCGGTACGCTTCAATGCTTCATCGACAATTTGTTTCAGCTCGATAATTTTCCCGTTCATGTAACCGCCGTCCGCTGTGACGATCACATGCGATTCGCTGTCCTCAATTCTGCCGTGAAGCGCTTCAACAGAAAAACCTCCGTAAACCACAGAGTGTATCGCGCCGATTTTTGCAGTAGCAAGCATCGCGATTACCGTCTCCGGAATCCGAGGCATGTATATCGTAACTCTATCACCCTTGTTTACGCCCATGCTCCGCAGCACATTGGAAAAGCGACAAACCTCTCGATTCAGCGCATGATATGAAAAAGTTTTTACCTCTCCATCCTCGCCTTCCCAGATCAATGCGAGTTTATTCCGACGCCATGTTTTGACGTGACGATCTAGTGCATTAAGAACAATGTTTGTTTTACCGCCGATGAACCATTTATAAAATGGCTTGTTCGAGTCGTCGAGAACTTTGTCCCATTTCTTGTACCACTCAAGCTCGCTGGCGCGCCTTCCCCAGAAGTCTTCTAAATTTAGATCGGCTTCTTTGCGCACAGCCTCAGGATCTTTTATGTTCGCCTGAGCCATGACCTCGGCCGATGGATAATAAAACTCGCCGTCGAGATTTTTGTTGTTACCACCATCTGGGCGGGAATTTTGTAACAGGCTCTTCTCCCGCCCGCTGGAGTTTTTTTGCGCCATCTTGCAGCTCCTTTATGATTTTTAACGTTGGTTTACTCACTTGTAAAACCAGAAAGTTGCCTTTTTAGTTCACGCTCGACCGGTTCGAAATAAACACGCAAATGTAGAAAATTTGCTAAAAAAACGCCCCAACTCGAAATTTTCGGTGTCAGAATCGAACTAAAGGCGCATTTTGTCCCAAAAAAAGCGTCGTAAATGCGGCGATATGCCTTTTTCGTTCAGTTTTGCAATGACATGATGGCACATTCGTTGATACCTTCAATATGACAAAACTGTTTGCTATCATGGACAAAATTCTCAAGTTAAACCAAAAAAATTTTCAGCAACTCTTCACCGCACTCCAAAAAGATGGCTACATGACTGTGGGTCCGGTGTTCCAAGACGGGGCAATTGTTTATGCCAAGATCGATGGGACCGACGAATTACCGATCGGCTGGACAGACGAGCAAGCGCCGTCGACCTATCGGCTCGTAAAACAAACGAAACAAAAATTTTTCAGCTTTCACGCAGGACCGCAGTCGTGGAAGCGTTTTCTTTATCCACCTCAGAGAAAATTATTCTCGATTAAGAAAAACGGAAAATCTCTCGAAATATCCGGCGAACAAGTTCCAGATATCAAATATGCCTTCATCGGGGTACGGCCATGCGAACTTAGCGCGATTCTAATTCAAGACATGGTGTTCGGTTCCGATGAATATCCAGACGAATACTATAAACGATTGAGAGAGAATGCTTTCGTGGTTGCAGTTAATTGCACTGATGCAGGAGGAACGTGTT
>JBAPNE010000123.1:0-8519 GCA_049278975.1 Candidatus Kryptoniota bacterium | reverse complement strand
CCACCAATTGAGCCCCTCCAAACGGCAGACCACCTCCATCACGCACCTGCTCGGCGTAGTATCTTGTTTGATACCGATACATTCCCCCGAATCTTATTTCGGCATTCACCAAATTTGAGAACGCAATAGTTGTCTTGAGGTCGAGCGATGATGTTAATGCCTCCGACTTTGAGAAGTAGCTACTTGAAGACAATAAATTAAGGTACGTTTGCGAAAGGTTATTGGTGACAGCTTCGGGAATTGATTCGGGATTCGGATTCGCCTCGTTACTGAACTGACCAAGTCCGGTGGGGGAATATTGAGTGAATATGGCCGACCAATCATACGGGTCTCGCGAGTCCGAATATGCGCTGGATATTTTTGCATCAATTTGAAAAATAGGAAATGAGTTTTGGAATTCGATACCATCGATTAAGCTCGTACCCATACCGCTTTGGTTTGCAAGCGTGTAATCAAGAGCTTGATTTGCAATGTCAAATGTTTCTTGCCTGCTTTCACTCCCTGAGGGGCCAGAATTCAGGAAATTTGTTAACTTAATTTTCCCGTCTGGCAGTTTGTAGTCAACTACTAGAGCGGCGTTGTGTCTCTCTATATCGCGGGGTATGTCGGAAAGAGTTAGCGCGGTCGCGATATATTGGGTAAGACTGTTCCCAAGATGATTATACGAAGCCCCAAATTCATTAGAGGTCAAGTTCTCCCTCTCAATATCTATTTGAATTAGCACCCCCAATTGATCGTTCAGAAATCTTTCTTCCGCGGTTCCGACATATTTGTAATTGTTGAACTTGTTGTAAGCATCCGACAAACCCTTATATCCCCCTTGACCAAGACCACTGAATTGGAGAACATCCGACTCGCCCGGTTTCGCTTCTCTCAGGTCGAACTCGACGGTTCCACCAATCACATTAGCGTCCATATCGGGAGTCACGGTCTTATAGACCCTTATGCCTTCGAGCATGTTAGAAGAAATGCCGCTCAAGTCCGTGCTTCGATCATCCGGATTAGAAGACGACATTTGGATACCGTCAATCGATATTTGGTTGTACTTTGGGGCAAGTCCTCGAATAACGACCTCCGTTCCCTCACCCCCGTCCCGCAGCACAGAAATACCCGGCAGTCTTCCCACTGACTCGGCAGCATTTTGATCGGGAAGCTCTTGGATTTTTGCCGCCGAAACCACATTCACAATCTGATTCGATGTGAGCTGCTGATTAATTGCCGCATTTTGACCGGAAGCCTGACCTGTGACAACGACTTCTTTTCCTTGAATAGCTACAGGGACGAGTTTAAAATCATTTTGAACATCTGCATCTGCCGTGATCTGTATATTGATTTCTTTGGTCTTGTAGCCGATGTACGAAATGCGGATCGTGTAAGAACCAGGGGCAACATTTTGGATTACGAATTTCCCGTTTAGGTCGGACGCACTGCCAAGACTTGTACCCACAATTAATACGTTTGCTCCAGGAAGTACCTCTCCAGTCTGAGCATCTCTTACGTATCCACTTACAGTCCTGTTCCCTGCGGCCATGGTGACATCGACTCCTAATGTGGAAACAAGAACAAGAGTACTAAAAACGATGGTAGCTGTTCTATGCATTATCAAATTCTCCTATGATTTTTTGCCTCGACCCATCTTACGATTCCTTGCCGATGGTGTACCATGAACAAGATCACTCAATTTAACATCAATGCCATTTGAGGTATTCTATTTTTTGAAGAACATTTCCCCATAATGGTCCGGGGAACTACTGTTCTAACGAGCTGTAGTGTTTGAGACTCATTTCAACAACAACATTTTTGTTACTGAAAAGAAATTATCTGCGTGAAACGAACAGAAATAAACTCCACTGGAAAGATTGCCTCCGTCAAACTTCACGACATGAACCCCGGCGCTTTGAACATTGTTGACGATTGTTGATACCTCTTGACCGAGCACATTGTAAACTCTGATATTAACGAGTCCGCTTTTTGGCAACTCATACTGGATGTCCGTTGCAGGATTGAATGGATTCGGATAATTTTGAGAAAGCGAGTAATTTGATGGAACATTAAGCTTCTGCTTCTCTACAGCAGTCACTCGCTTTACCTGATATACATAGCACTGAGTCTTATAACTGTCCGGGGCTACATCCATCATTGAATAAGGTGACGCTGCTTGGTTGACCTCAAAAATAAGTGCGACGTTACTATTGGAATCATTTTGAAAAAGGACATTTAAGGGAATGCTTAGCGCAGCCCTTCGGCCGCTGTCAGCCTCTTGCATCCCGGAGCCACTAACCCAGGACCAGTCTGATCCCCCAGTCCCGTCATATTTCCAGAACGAACTGTTTTCAACCATATACTCGGCTCCAATCGAAGCGCTGTCGTTATATACGTATCCCGTTTTACCGTTAACTAGATCATTGTCAGTGTCAATGAAGATGTGATAGTAATATTTTGACTGGTCGATATTACCTGCAACCTGGTAACTCAAGTATAGATTACTAGTGTCGTTGGTTGCCCAGACGTTTATAATGCCCGCATCAGAATCTGAAGAAGAATAACTCGGCTTGGGAGTCAGTGGGGGTATTTTTTGCCAGTCAATATTGATTAGTCCACCACTGCCAGTCGAAGTGATAGTATCTATCCCAGTAACAATATAGTTACAGAAATCCTCAAAATACTCTGGGAGCGTATTGTACGGATTTGGAAGTGTAGCATCTGTGCAATAAATCCATCCGATATTTAACGAGGCTGCTCTGTTTACTGTGGTCACCCACTCATTGGAGGGAGTATTGTAAGGAATGACGTAGAAATTATCCCTGCTATTTCCACTGACCCATGAAGCTGGGGTCCAAGTGCCGAAACCCGTGTTCGTCTCAAAGATACAGATTACATCAGTGACCCGTTGTCCGTTATAAAACAGGTAGCTTTCGACTGTATTCGCTCCGGGATTTCCTACTACCAATGTCGAAGAGCTTTTTTGCTTTATGTAGTTGTATAACTGAAGATAGTAAGTCTCTTCTCCGGTTACGTTAGCCTGGCCGTCAAGAAAGATGCCGTTGATAGAGGGATAGAAGGAATACCATTTATCTATCTGCGACTCAACAGTATTCAATGGGACAGCGCCATAGTTTGTCCAAACATAACCTATAACTTTTCCGCTGTCAGCTTGCATGGTATCAATAACCGCGGCATAAGAAGACTCGTAGCTGGAACCTGGGCCATTGTCCGGATTAGCAATGGCGTAAAGCCGACCTGGCATTTTCGCAGCTCGCATAGCTAAACGATCCCAATAGTTTGAAGTACCAGGATCGAAATATGCAGGTACTAAAACTTTCATATTGAGCGTATCCACTCCCAAGGAATCTGTAAGTTCTGCATCGTTTCTAAACTTGGATGAAGAAAAAATTGCCGTCGTTTGAGCTAAAAGGAGGATTGAAACTACGAATAAGTAACAAAACGCCTTCGTATTCACAAATGCCTCCAATTCCTACTGAATGTTCTAGATTTCTCCTTGCTGGGTATGAAACAGACGATGATTGTACCTCTTGCTGTTTGTTGCAGAGTGCGCTTTGAAATCCTCGTAACTTTCTCCTTTGTAATTTAATAGAAGTTTTTATTATTGTCAAGGATTTTATAAAAATTTTTAAAAATTAATTTTCCACTCTTCGGGTATAACGTCACGGAGTAACGAGTTCGCTCCCTGAAAACAGACTGATTGTTCACTTTCAGATCAGAGAGGACAGATAGGGATGGGAAAATAGGAGATGATTTCGAATAGAGTATGAAGAAGAGACATGAAGTATGAAAAGAATCATTTTGTTTATAGCCAAAGTCACTCAAATCCGTCATTCTCAAAAAGTCACGATAAGGCACACATAGCACACCACAGTATTCAGTGAGTCCAAACATATTCCGACTGTGGCTAGGCGGTGGCTCACACGGGCAATGTTAGATTGCCCGAACCCTGTGGCAAGAACCAATGATTTTCAACCAGATCCTCAACTGCCTCAGTACACTGACTTGGAAAAAGATTACAAGCGTTCTGGTTACGACCGCGGACACAATATGGATGCGCTGGATAATGCTTGTGATCTAACTGGAGAAAAAGAAAGTTTCTATTATTCCAACATGTGTCCTCAAACTCCGAGGTTGAACAGGGGTATTTGGAAAAGCCTTGAGACTTATTGTCGGAGCCTTTCAATGGAATACGATAGTTTGCTGATTTGGTGTGGATCTGCGGTTACAACGGGAAGAACAATAGGGCCGGACGATGTTGCTGTCCCAGATTATTGCTGGAAAATTATTTACATCAAACGGACAGGCAAGACATATGCTTACTCATTCAGAAACGACGAGTCAAAAGCTGATCCACTACCATCTTATGAAGTAAGTTTGGATTCCGTGCAGCATCTGAGCGGGTTAAAGTTTACTATCAGCAGATAGTTTCCAACTCGACCGCCAATTGAGCCCAAATAAAATTCCAAAACAAAAAATTTCTAGCCCGACCTGATCCACCATACATGTGGTACCTTAGCAGGTAGGAGATTTATGTAACAGTTATTCGGATAGGACCCATTTGTCCCTTTAGGTGCGGTAAGTGGGAAATTAAATTGGCCCTGACCATGGGGATAAGATGGCCATTGACAAAAACCATTAACAAATAAGTATCTTCAACTGTGGAACTTTCGGACGGCATCAACCCCGGTAAGAATTATTTCATCATCTCACAATCTTTACGAGTGTTCTAATAATTGTGTAATAAACAAAACAGCCGCTGATAATTATCCCGGTGATATCTAAAATACTAACTGCCGGAAGGCTGTTCTTTTAACTCAAAGAGATTGCCGTCGTAATCGGATATAAAAGTTAAAACAACATCCCCCTTCGGTATCTGTACTACCTTAAGACCCACCCCACTGCATTTGTTAACAATATCTTTTAAGCCTGCAGCCTGGATGCAGGTATGAGCAATCTGTTTTTCCGGCGCTTTGTAAGCTTGGTAAACCAGTATTTCATAATGAACATTCTTATCCCGGTAATGTAAAATTAAAAGCTCATCATCAATTCCGAAGATATTTCGAGCGAGGTCTTTAGCAAGAGTTTTCGGTGGTGATTTTTCAAGCCCTAATATACCGGCATAAAAACGGTCGGCATTTTCTTCACTGCTTGCAGCTAAGCCTGCATGAATAAAATCCATTTAACCATACTCTTATTTTTCGTTCGGCCTTATAATTACTTTTAAGGCTTCTTTTCCTTCCAAGACCATCTTAAATCCCCTGGCTGTATCTTCTATTGGCAGCCGGTGCGTAATAAGTTCATCAACATTGATTTTCCTCTTGGAGATCAAACCGAGTGAATCTTTAATATCCGGAGGACCGCAATAATAAGATGTAACTATTCGAATTTCCTTCCTCCAAAAATCATTTACCGGAACAATTACATCTTTATCCGGTCCCGGGACGGTAAATAAAACTACTGTGCCGCCCAAGTCAACGGTTTCCCAAGCTTGCTTGAATGCAGGCATGGCGGAAGTTGTTACGATAACCGTATCGGCTTTAGAACCGTTTATCTGAAGTAGCTCTTTCAAAACGTCTGCCCGGGCATTAATAACATAATCTGCTCCGAAACGCTTTGCCAGTTCAAGTCTTTTATCATTCACATCTGTTGCAATCACCTTACAATTCTTAAACTTTGCAAGCTGAATATTCAAGAGCCCCGACATACCGGATCCCAATATAAGAACTGTTTGACCTTCTTGAATAGATGCAAGCGTCTGCGATCTTACAACACATGCAAGAGGTTCAATAAACGTAGATTGATCATAGCTTACATTCTCAAGCAGCAAATATGAACCGTTTTCAACTAATATTTTGGGAACAAGTATGTACTCTGCAAACCCGCCGGGCAGCCTTTCTTTTACGCTGGTGCACTGTGGATAATGCCCCTTTAAACAATAGCGGCATTTAAGACATGGTACTTTGGGTGCGATAAAAAGTCTGTCGCCTTTTTTAAATTTATCAACTCCTTCACCTGTTTCCACAACTTGAACACCAACTTCATGGCCCTGGACGAGAGGTGCTCTCGGCAGGCGGTACCACTCAACTACATCGCTGCCGCATATACCGCATGAAATTACCTTTACAAGCATCTCTTCTTCGCCGGGCGACGGCGTTGGTACTTCTTCCAATCTTATGTCATTATTATTGTACCACATGGATACTTTCATAGACTGCCTCCCGCGCTGCTTCTAAGAGTATCTGCCGGATGGATTGAAAAGGTTATCACTTATGATTTTTTATTCTTCAAAGTATTATAAAGTTCAAATGCCTTTTCGGGAGATTCGTTGTCATGGACAACCGCCCTTACTGCTTTTATCATAGCGATAGGTGATTCTGCCTGGAAAATATTTCTTCCCATGTCCACGCCTGCAGCACCTTGCTGCAAGGCATTATAAGCCATGGTGAGGGCATCAAGCTCCGGGATCTTTTTCCCGCCGGCTATTACAATCGGCACCGGGCACGAGGCCGTAACTGTTTCAAAATCTTCGGGAACATAATAAGTCTTAACATACTGCGCGCCAAGCTCGGCGCAGATGCGCGTTGCAAGCCTGAAATATTTTGCATCTCGTACCATGTTTTTACCCACAGCCGTTACGGCAAGAGTCGGAATTCCATATCGTGTTCCCATATCAACCGTCTTTGTCATGTTGATAATTGATTCACGCTCGTGCTCGCCACCTATAAAAACCTGTACCGCCATGGCTGAAACATTCAATCGAATCGCATCCTCGATATCTACGGCTAAAGACTCATTCGAAAGTTCTTTAAGTACGCTGGTGCCTCCGGAAACTCTTAACACAATTGACTTCTGAGTCTCGGGAGGGATAATGCTTCTTAACACACCGCGCGTAAGCATCAGCGTGTCAGCGAATGGGTGAAGGGGAAGAATAGTAACGTCGATCCTTTCCAACCCCGTAGTCGGCCCCTGGAAATAGCCATGGTCAATGGCAAGCATAACTGTTCTTCCGCTGACAGGATTGAATATTCTACCCAACCTATTTTTCATTCCCCAGTCCAGGGAATTTGATCCTTTTAAAAAATAACTTTGGGATTTCTGCGGAAGATTCGTGAAATATTGCTTGGCTTCGTCTGCCCCTTCGGTATCCGGCATTTCAAATTTCCTTTTGTTTATTAATCAAAGCCTTAATCTTTGAAGTACAAATTATAAATTCCTTCAACAAAAAAGTAGCGTGACCCGCTGAATCAGTCCTCTAATTCATAAAAATGAGGTGCGTTACAATTATAATATAAAGCATACGTTTCAAACAAAATTTCAGCTCATTCTGCAGAGCAGGACAATAATTGCCCACCTTACATATATTGCTGTAAGATCTCAGGATTTGTAAACGCATCCCAAACTGTGGCAGGGGTGGCATTAATTGTGACTGATGCTTGGGAAATAAATAGCTTGCTCATTCAAGTCAACTGAATATAGCCCGCTCTTATGGAAATAGCAACTCTCCGCCCGGTATCCGCATTGCGCATTGACTCGCTCGCTGAGCACCTATTTTCCACACTGCGTGGCTCTTACGTCACTCACATGTTTGCACAGATATGTAGGAAGG
Organism: Candidatus Kryptoniota bacterium; assembly: GCA_049278975.1. Lineage (GTDB taxonomy): Bacteria > Bacteroidota > Ignavibacteria > Kryptoniales > JAKASW01 > JAKASW01. The sequence continues at coordinate 907 of JBAPNE010000123.1, read as the reverse complement.
CTAAACTAACTGGGTTCAAACTTCACAGCCTCCGTCATACCTTTGCTACGCGACTCATCGACCATGGTGTTGATGTACTCACAGTAAGCAAAATCCTTGGTCACAGTGACATCAGGACAACAATGATTTACGCGAAGGTACGACTTGAGACGATGAGGAATGCAATCAAGCTTCTTGAGGAAGGCAAGGTACCGGTTAGATTTTGGTTAGACGACAAAGAGAGGAACCTAACCAAGGTTGGATAACAATGAAAAATATGCGAATTCCATTCAAATTAAAGTGCCCGGGACAGGACTCGAACCTGCACAACCTTGCGGCCACTAGACCCTGAATCTAGCGCGTCTGCCAATTTCGCCACCCGGGCTCATACATTTTCTTTTGTGCAAAAAGTGTTTTGAAATCGTCTTGATGGCTTAATTTATAAATAATCTCTCAAATAAGCGAGGTGATTATAGAAATCACTATAGAGGCATCAAAAAATTTTTCCATGCTAGGCTAAGATCGAAAAGAAAAGTTTAAATACTTTCCAATTCACAGCCCCTTACCTTCCTTTTCTCGAAGCCTGGCTAATATCTTGTAACTTCTTTAACTTTTTACCTGGAGTTGAAAGTACCCACGCCAACTCCAAATCCCAAAAGGTGGTACGACAAGCGTCCTTATTTCAACAGCAACATTTTCTTCGTAGAAATGTAATTGTCAATTCTCATTTGGTAGAAGTAAACACCACTCGCGAGTTTGGTCCCATTGAATGGAGCAGTGTGGAACCCTGCAGCTTGAGGTCCGCTAACCAACGTCTCCACTTCTCTTCCGAGAACATCGTAAACCTTCAGAGTTACAAAACCGCCCACCTGCAATTGATAGTTGATTGTCGTGAGTGGGTTGAAAGGATTAGGATAGTTCTGTTCAA
>JBAPNE010000122.1:0-15901 GCA_049278975.1 Candidatus Kryptoniota bacterium | reverse complement strand
TGCCGACGAATTTGTTTTTTCCTGCCGCATCTTATAGCTTATGCATTCATCCTGTTCATTTTTCCTTTATGGGTATGTTGGATGATGCAGAGCGCTTAAGAAACGAGTGTAGATGAAACAAGGATACATAGAAGTTCCCAAGGATTCCGGTAACATAGATTTCAAGAAAGTCAAAGTTGTAGTCATAACCACCGTTATGCTGTCGTTTATTTCGTATTGGCGAGCATCGGCGGTAGTTGTCTCCGATCTCGGCTCGAGTGCATTCTACGCACTTGGAATTGCCGAAAAGGCTGTTGGTCCATCGGCGCCATGGTTCATACTGTTCGTAATGTTGTTTTCTTACGGCATTCGTGCAGTCTATATCGAATCGTCGAGCATGTTCGTGCGAGGCGGCGTTTATAGAGTCGTCCATGAAGCGCTCGGTGAAACTGCAGCAAAGTTTTCTGTTTCCGCACTTCTTTTTGATTATCTCATTACTGCTCCAATCAGTGCCGTTTCCGCTGGTCAATATATTGCCGGATTGTTTAACTCGATATCCCATTTGGTTGGGATCAAGTTTTTTCTGCCGCCAAATTGGGTGTCGGTAGTGACTGCAATAATCATCGAGGTTTACTTTTGGCGCAAAAATGTAATCGGCATTGAGGAGTCAAGTGAGAAAGCTTTGAGAATATTTCAAGTTACGCTAACTCTGGCAGCTCTATTATTTGTTTGGTCTGTCGTTACAATCTTAACCAACGGTGCGAAGTTTCCACCTTTTTCTATAAAACTATCGGATGACTCTCTCGGTTGGCTCAAACATATCGGTTGGTTAAAGACTATCGGTTTAGTCGGAGTACTCGTGGGGATGGGACATTCGATTCTTGCCGTAAGCGGAGAGGAGACTCTTGCACAGGTATATCGAGAAATCGAAGCGCCGAAACTGCGGAACCTTCTCCGAACGGGGCTCATTATCTTCATCTTCAGTTTCATATTTACTGGCATCAATTCTCTCTTTGCTTCAATGCTTGTTCCTGAAAACGAATTGATTGGTGTTTACAATGACAATGCTTTGAGCGGCCTGGCAATGCATCTATTAGGTCCGCAAAGCCTTCTGCTTGCTGTGCAGGTATTTGTGGTGCTTGTTGGATTTCTCATACTCGCTGGCGCAGTAAACACGGCTTTGTTCGGAGCAAATAGTGTGTTGAATAGAGTAGCTGAAGATGGTGTCCTGCATGAATGGTTTAGGAAGCCTCATCCAAGATTCGGAACCTCCCATCGAATCATAAATACGCTGGCAATTCTGCAGATACTCATAATCATCTTGAGCCGCGGCGATGTTTTCTTGCTTGGCGAGGCCTACGCATTCGGAGTCGTCTGGAGCTTCATCATGAAGGCTCTTTCTATGATAGTCCTGAGAAGGAAATTTAAGGCGCATCGTGAATGGAGCGTTCCACCCAACATTAAAATAGGAAATCACGAGATTCCTATCGGACTCACTTTTGTTTTCCTGGTTTTATTCGGGCTCGGTTTTACGAACCTTTTCACGAAACCCATAGCGACTGAGGGAGGTGTCACATTTACAATTATATTGTTCGGGCTATTCGCTTTTTCTGAGCGTGCAAATAAAAAAATCGCAGCCTCTCGCGGCGGAGAGCTCGAAAAATTTAATGTCTTTGCGCAGGGCAATCTCACCGCCGAAGCAATCGGCTGTAAACATATGAAACGGAAATTGGTCGCCGTACGTGCACCCAATCGTCTCCATCATTTGCAAAGGTGTCTCGAAGAGAATGATCCGGATGATGTTGATATAGTTGTCATGACGGCAAAAGTAATCCCGGGCCAGAGTACTGTAGTTGCTCAAACAATAGATCTTCCTGAACAAAAATTGTTCAGCGAAGTGATAATGATGGCGGAAAAACAGGGTAAGAAAATTTTTCCAATCGTTGTTCCTACTAATAATGCCGCATATGCCGTAGCACACACCACTGCTCAAATTGGCGCAGAAGAAGTTTTTCTCGGAAGTTCCGAGCGTTATCCAGCTGAATATCAGATGCAGCAATTTGCATTGTATTGGGGAATGGTCGAAGCGGACGAAAACCACCATGTGGCGATTCGCACGATCGGTCCAACCGGTGAAATGAGACTCGAAATCTAAAACTCAAAACTCTCTGGAGAACCAGTCGGAATTCTAATAAACAAATGTCACAGTTACGAGTTAATTGGTTTGCATTTCTCAGATTCTTTTGTAATATTTTTCCAGAAATAATCACTAGCTAAAATTTACAGGTAGTCCACGAAATCCCGAATTATGTCGGGTTCCATTGGGATCTGATTAAATTTTCAATCATTAGAAAATCAATAGAGAGTCTGCGACTGTGGAGGCGTGGCGTCTTATTTCCGTCATAGGAGAAGACCTTTTTGAATGAAAAAGAAAAAATAAGAAAAGAGATTCTAAAGCTTCGCGAACAATTGACCGAAGAGGAAGCACTTCAAAAAAGTAAGCTTGTGCTCACTCAATTGGAGAACTTGCCCGAGTATAGAAATGCCGGGCTGGTTCATACGTACGTCTCTTCGAAGCCGAATGAAGTCGATACGATTATGTTGATTGCCAGGTCATTCGCCCGCGGAAAGCGCATTGCGATACCTGTGATCACTGATAAGAAAGAAAGAAAGTTAGACACATCGGAACTTATAAATCTCGGAGATTTGACGGAAGGACCGTTCGAGATAAAGGAGCCAAAAGTTTTTTCTCCCGTGCCACTTGAAGAAGTTGACATCTTTATTGTGCCGGTAATCGCGGCGGACAGGAACGGCAACAGGATAGGGTGGGGATTCGGATATTACGATGGTCTTCTGCGAGCGCAGAAAAGACCTATAGTGGCACTCGCCTACAAATTTCAGATCGTTGACGCCATCGAACCCTCCGAAACAGATATCAGGGTAGATTACGTTGTGACTGAAGACGAAATCATAAAAACAATCTTGCGAAAATGAGACGGTGAAAATGGATGAGCAAAAAACGTCTCCAGAGAGCGGAACAAGTCAGCCTGAAGAAATCCCGTCGGTGGCATCCACGTTAGGACAAGAATCGATGCGCAAATTATATAAGTCGCGTTCGAATAGAATGATTGACGGAGTCTGCGGTGGAATTGCAGGATATTTCGGAATTGACGTCACGGCGGTACGACTTCTCCTTGTTGCATTTACAATCCTAAGTATCGGAGCAGGGGTCATCTTTTATATTGTCGCCATGATAATAATACCGATGAAGCCATTGTCGGTAGAGATGTCCGCTCATGATGGTACACAAACACATTCCGTCCAAAGAGGGGGAGCGGCAACAGGTGCAACTGCCACCATTATAATTGGAGCAATTGTTATAATAATAGGCGTCACTCTTCTTTTTGATTATTACGACGTGTTTTCCGTTGCTTCAATGTGGCATTCATTCGGCAAATTAGCCCTGCCGATAATTTTTATCTTGATTGGCGGTGCACTTCTCCTCGGAAAGGATAATGGGGAAGTTCGGTCAACAGGAAGCCATGGCGATGTTACACTTGCAATTGAAAGGAAACGACTGTCCCGTTCCAATCTTGATAAAAAAATTTCAGGTGTGTGCGGTGGATTTGCTGCTTATTTTGGTGTGGACTCGACAATCGTACGCCTCATTTTTATATCGTTAGCGTTTGCGTCTTTCGGTTTAGCACTGATTCTTTACATCGCGTGTGCTTTTGTTATTCCTAAAAAGATGGATCTATGAGTGAAGTTGTGAATAAAAGCAACCGGCTTGGAAGTTTCATTTTAGGAATTCTTCTGCTGGTTTTAGGTGTTCTTCTTTTGATGAGCCGCGCCGGAGTTGTCGAGTTGAACTTCGACCGCATGATTGCCTTCTTGATTCTTGTGGTGGGCGGCTTCGAGGCGATCACGGCTTTTGCATCCTCGAATCGAGTACGGCTATTCTGGGGCTCGTCACTGTTCTTAACCGGGATGCTTGTTGCGCTGATTGCTTACAATTTCATTCCAGACGCCTGGAATAAAATTTGGCCTTCTGCACTTCTTATTCCGGGGTTGGCATTTCTAATGCTCTACTTCTCCAGTCCAAAAGAATACGCTCTGATAATTATCGCGGTCTTGTTTATCGCGATAAGCTTGGCTGGATTATTATTGGTGAAAGGCAATTTAAACTTTGCTGAAGATATCTTCGGCACGTTCCGTTTTCTTGTCCCGGCGGCAATTGTCTTCGCGGGATTTTATGTTATTTGGAAAAAGTTTTTCAAAACGAGAGCGTGATAACTAAGTCAAGATCCTTTGCGAAGGGCGGGGTAAACCCCAGTTCAAAAACCAAAGCCGCCAGTCAAAAGTAAAAAGTTAATTAGTTGTTAGCTTTTTCATATAAGTGGCAACGGCTAAGCGCAATTTTGCGAAATTGCATTTCAGCTTCCCAAACGATAAATTTTAAGTGATAACTAAATTAAGGTGAAAAATTGTACGCATTATTGGTCGTTTTGGAAATAGTAATTGCGATTCTTTTGATGGCGGTTGTGTTGATGCAGTCCAGCAAAGGAGGCGGACTCGCAGGAAGTTTCGGCGGCACAAGTGCTGGTTTCGGTAATATGTTTGGAGTGCGCAAAACCGCGGATATTCTGTCGAGAATGACGACAATTCTCGGGACAGTTTTTATCGTGCTGGCTCTTTTTATAAATTTGTTCTTTCTTCCGAACAAAGCTACGAAGGAACAAAAAAGTTTCCTCCAAACTCAGGGTCAACAGAATCTGCCGGCGCAACAGGTTCCGCAAGTCCCAATTGAGTCGCCCGGCCCGTCCGCCCCAGGCGGAGGATCTTCGACAAACCAGCCGCAGAAATAGCTTCGATTCAAGCAATGTTTGAGAGTTCTCTTATCCTGCTCGTCGATGATGAGGAGGAAAATTTAGAATTGTTTTCAACAATACTTGAAGACGTAGGATACCGTGTCGTTACCGCGACGAATGCTGGAAACGCACTCGAACTTTTAAAGAGTAATAAGCCCGACCTGATCATAAGCGATATTTACATGCCGGAAATGGGTGGGTTTGAATTTTATGAGAGGGTGCAGAAGATCGCGGAACTTAGATCGGTCCCTTTTATTTTCCTAAGCGCTCTCGCAGATCGCCAGCACGTTAATGAGGGAAAGGAACTTGGCGCTGATGACTACCTGACGAAGCCGATAGATATCGACGAGCTTATTACCACAGTTAGAGGAAAGTTGAAACGCGCGGCTGTTCGTCGAGATGCGATGCAAGATGAATTTGAAACTCTAAAGGGACAAATCCTATCCACGCTCTCGCATGAGTTGAACACACCGCTTACTTACATTATCGGCTTCTCGGAAATAATCAGCAGCAGCGCAACACAAATACCAACGAGTGAATTAAAAGAATTTGCGGAACTGATTCGACAAGGAGGGGGCAGATTGAAAAATCTTGTCGATGATTTTCTCGAAGCAATTCAAATTGACTCCGGGCGCACGGCAGAGTTCTACGAGAAAGATAAACGGCAATTCGACCTTGCAAACTCACTTAAAACTTCTTGTGAAGAATATTCTAAATTGGCGTTAGAAAAAAACATTGAATTCGAAACTAAGATAAGTGATGACTTGCAAGTCGTAGCTTCCGAAACGCTCATTCGCGACATCATTGATAAAATATTGTCGAACGCCGTAAAGTTTACTCAAAACGGTAAGGTAAAAATAGATGCGGCTATCACCGGCGAATATGTTGGTGTTGAAATTTCAGATACGGGAGTTGGGATCCCACAACAAGACCTGCCGAGAGTATTTAAGAAATTTTACCAAGTGAACAAAGGCAAGCAACAGCAACAAGGCGCGGGGCTCGGGCTTTATATTGCCAAGAATCTTGCGGCAATAAATAATAGCGAATTAAATATATTCTCGACGGAAGGCGTCGGAACAAAAGTTATACTTAACGTTCCTATCCGGTAGTCATGCTCCGGAATGTTGCCGGTTTATTTTTTTCCCTTGCAGCACTATCTAATTCTCCCACAACGGCGGGCGCACAAATTCCCGATAGTACTTCGCACGAAATGTCCGCTTTTGATTCGACCTCGACTTATGTAATCAACAAAATAATCATCGAAGGAAACAAGACAACAAAATCATACATAATCCTGAGAGAACTTCCCTTCAAACAGGGCGACACCGTCACAAAGGGGGAAATAGAATATGCGCGCAACAGAATTTACAGCACAAGTTTGTTCACGAAGGTTCTCATTCAACCGGGGCCCGTTATAAAGAACCGGATAAATCTTCTCATTTATGTTGAAGAAAGATGGTACATTTGGCCTTATCCGGTACTCGGATTTCGTGACAGGGACTTGACAAAATTTTACGTCGGCGCGGGGGTGGTCGATTTGAATTTCATGGGACGAGACGAAGGACTAGCAGCACTATTTGGACTTGGTTATGATCCGTTCGGCGCAGCAAGCTACAAAGATCCCACAATGGGTGAACGCATGGAATATATTCTTTCTATTGGGGCAAGCTATTCACACGGAACAAATATAGGAGTTCAATCGGGTTACTCGAGCGGAGAGTTCGATGACACGTTTGGCGATTTTTATGTCTATGTCGGAAAGCGGTCCGGCATTTATTCGGTAATTTCTTTGCAAGCATCGTACAACTACGTCGCGAGAAATACCGCGGACTCTACGAGCGCAGTTCTCTCTCCAAACGGAAAAGACATTTTTGCTTCGCTGAAGTTCGAATACACTTACGACTCCCGCGATCTGAAGAGTTACGCAACTCAGGGAACCTATTTGGATTTGTCATTGGAAAAGAACGGACTTGGAGAAAGTCAAGTCGATTTCGGCAGATTTTTTTTTGATGCCAGGAAATATTATCCAATTTCTGACTGGCTTTCGCTTGCTGGGAGAGTACATGGTGACCTGGCAGAAGGCGCGCAAATACCTCCTTACAATCATGCATTCATCGGGTATTACGAGCGAATACGTGGAATGTTCAACACAGTTTCCGAAGGCGAAAGTACATTAGGTGGAAATGTTGAGTTCCGAATTCCGATTATCAAACAAATGTATCTCGAAATTCCTGATATTCCTTTGGATCAATTTATCTCAAACCGAATCGCACTTTACTGGAGTTTCTTCGGAGACATCGGCGAGACTTCGAATAAATATTTGGACATGAAAATGAACAGGGCATTGTACGGTTATGGTGGAGGCTTATGTTTGCTATTGCCGTATGATATAGTTCTACAGTTTGACTATGCACGCGGAAGTGACAGACACGCGGAGTTCATCTTCGATTTCGGTGAAGCTATTTGATGGAACAGTTCATCTTCGGCATAGAAAATCGCGCGAGAAATTCCGAAGGCGATGACATAATAACAATAGACGGCAATGAACATTTCCATCTGGCACGCGTCCTGCGTCTGAAAGTCGGCGAGAAAATCTTCGCCACAGATGGAATTGGCACAACATGTCTTTGTATCGTTAGACGAATCGAAAAAGGCAAATCGATTTGTGAAGTAATTGAAGAATATCACAACTTGAATTCCTCGCTGCGCGAGTGTTGTATTGGTCTATCAGTTCTGAAGCCGATTTCAAAACTGGAATTTGCAATTGAAAAGTGTACGGAACTTGGAGCGAGTCGACTCGTGTTGTTTAATTCGGAGCGGAGTAAAAAAGCAAGCCTCCGTTCTGATCGGCTGAAGAGTATTGTTATATCCGCTGTTAAACAGTCACTTCAGAGTAAAATTCCCGAATTGGCAATAGAAAAAGATTTGGAAAATGTTGCATCGCAAAGCTATGTTTATGAAGAGAAGTTTGTGCTCCATGAAAAGTCAAACGACATGGTCAATGATTATTTGTTGGGATTAAAAAAAAGTAGTTCAGTAATTGCTCTCGTTGGTCCGGAAGGTGGATTTTCGGATGCCGAGGTCGATTTTCTAATCGGAAAAGGTTTTAAAAGTTTTTCCGTCGGAAAATCCCGCTTAAAGTCCGAGACAGCAGCAATTAAGATAGCGTCGCTGCTCGCAGTTTATTGAGCCCAGGAGCATGGCGCTAAAAAAATTATCGACTCTAGAGTTGAGCCAATTGCCATCAAAGATTTGTTTTCGACACTTGAACCATACTTCTGAATTTTGAATTATTAATTATGCAAGAAGAGATTATTCAATTTCAACGCGATACTCAAGATGCTAAAGATGCGCCATTCCATCGCGACATTCGCGAGCTTGGCACGATTCTCGGCAAAGTTTTGATCGAACAGGAAGGTAAAGAGTTCTTCGATCTTGAAGAACAGCTTCGCTCACTTACGAAATCTCTCCGCTCGAATTATTCGTTGGAAACAAAATGCGAGATTGATGCACTCATTGATTCGCTTGACCTCGACAAAGCTGGCAGAATTGTGCGGGCATTTCTTTATTATTTTCTGTTGAGTAACACAGCAGATGAAGTTCATCACATCAGGCGGCAGCGGGCACACGCAATTTCCGACGGCACACCGCAACGCGGTTCGATGGAAGAAGCCATAAGCGAGTTGTCAAAATCCGGACATGCGTTTGATTTCGTAATGCAAATTCTAAATATGACAGAGGTCGTTCCGGTTTTCACAGCGCATCCGACTGAAGCGACTCGCCAGACAATTCTCCGAAAAATTTTGAACATAAGCGAACTTCTTCTCCGGCGCGAGACCATGACATTGACCCCCGATGAGTTGGCCGATTTACGTAGCCAACTTCACGCCGAAATTACGATGCTTTGGCAAACAAACGAGATTCGAATGAACAAAGTCACTGTCTATGACGAAATAAGACGGGGCTTATTTTTTTTCGGCGAGATAATTTATAAGACAATACCTGTTTTTTATGAGAGACTAAATCGGACTTTGAAAAATGTTTTCGATGTCAAAGCAACTGCCCCGGTGATTATAAAATTCGGATCATGGATCGGGGGCGACAGGGATGGCCATCCATTCGTAACCGCGGATGTAACGAAAAGCGCATTCCAACTCCAGAAGCGGCAAATAATTTCTCTTTACATGAAGGATATTGACGCTCTCTACGAGACAATGAGCACTTCGACACGCTTGGTCAATGCTTCGGAAGAGATGGTTGACTCGGTAGAAGTTGACAAAGTCAATTTATCCGAACAAGTGACTGAGCATGAACTAAAAGATCAATCTGAAGTTTATCGAGTCAAGGTTTTCTTAATTTATCATAAATTAAAAAACACGCTTGAGGAGAAGGCGTGTCATTATCGATCTGTTGAAGAATTCATTTCTGATCTTGAGGTGATGCACCGCAGCCTTCTGGCTAATAAGGGGGAAATAATCGCAGGGTCTTGCATTGTCCCGCTTATTTACAAAGCTAAAACTTTTGGCTTTCATCTTGCGTCTTTAGACATTCGTCAAAACTCTACGGTTCTTTTAAACGCCGTTTCGGAATTACTCAAGACTTCTGAGGTTTCAGGAAAGTTCCTGGAGCTTAATGAGAATGCGCGAATAAGAATACTTACACGCGAGGTTTTGAATGCGCGACCGCTCGTGAATCCAAATTTCTCTCTGAGCAATGAAGCTGCAGAAGTCTTGTCGGAATTTGACGCCATGGCGTATGGGAAGAACTTTGCCGGCGGGGAGGCCTGCAATGACTATATCATAAGCATGAGTTCCTCTGTCAGTGATGTGTTGACGCCGATGCTTTTCGCGAAGGAAGCCGCTTTGATAAAAGTGCGTGATGGGAAAATAGAGCATTCGCGATTGAATATTTTGCCGCTGTTCGAGACTATTGATGACCTAAAAAAGGCGCATGTTGTGATGGCGAATCTTTTCAAGAATGGCGCATACTTGCAGCATCTCAGGCTGCGCGGCATGGTACAGAAAATCATGATCGGTTATTCGGATAGCAACAAAGACGGAGGAATTGTAACTTCAAATTTCGAACTTATCAAAGCTCAGATAAATCTGAAGAAAGTTTGCGATGACTTCGGAGTAAAGCTTGTGCTGTTCCATGGCAGGGGAGGGAGCGTATCGCGCGGCGGTGGCCCGTTGAACCAGGCGATACTCTCACAGCCGAACGGCACCATCGACGGAGAAATAAAAATCACCGAACAAGGCGAAATGATATTTGTTAAATATGCCATGCCAGAGATTGCGCTGAGGCATATTGAGCTCACGACTTCCGCTGTCATTCTTTCAACTGCGAAATACAAGTTCGGTTTGAATGATTCTTTTAAAAGATATTTATCGGTTTTTGAGTTCATATCGGATGCTGCGATGCAACATTACAGGGGGCTTGTCACTCATCAGGGTTTCCTTGAATATTTCCGAAGCGTCACGCCGATCGATGTGATCGAGAGAATCGAGATCGGGTCGAGGCCGCCTTCACGAAATGATGGTACGGATTTGAAGGATCTTCGCGCAATCCCCTGGGTTTTTGCGTGGACACAGAACAGGCAGCTAATCTCAGGCTGGTACGGATTCGGATATGCACTTGTGAAGGCTGTCGAAGAAGAAATTGTTAGTTGGAAAGACTTGAGCGAGATGTATGATCAATGGGAATTTTTTAAAGCGCTGACTGACAACGTGGAGATGGTACTCATGAAATCCGACATGGTTATCGGGCGGGAATATTTGCGTCTGTGCGAAAGTAAGAAAAATTCAGAAAAACTTTTCGAGTTGATAAAGGAAGAATACGACAGGGCATGCAAAGCAGTTCTGAACATTACGGGTGAAGGAAACCTTCTCGATTCAAACCCGTCGCTGCAGCGTTCGTTGAGGATGAGAAATCCTTACATCGACCCGATAAGTTTGGTGCAAATAAAATTTTTGCAAATGTTTCGTGACGAGAAATCAGAGAACGGAAAGCGGTTGGAGATACTCGATTTGCTCAGATCGACTGTAAACGGAATCGCCGCCGGGATGAGAAATACGGGATAAAAAAAAGAAAAATCTAAAGATATACTGACTAACGTATAGACATTTTTAAATTATCCTCTTAACGGTTTCTTGGTCACGATAACTTAGGGAATCACAAAAAGATTACAAATATCTCCTGCAAATTGTCCCCGATAAGTCTTGATAATGGCGCTGATTTTTAAAATATCCATGATAGCCGCCTACTTATGAGCTGATGACTCAAAAGGTGGCTTCCACTCAACTTTTCGCCTCCCCCGGTCAACATGGGTTCTCTTGCATTTAAGTAAAACTTCTTGCAAAATATAACATGGTTGATTGATCCTGAACGAATCCTTATGCGAAGTAACGTAATTAAGCAACTAAGCGGAGGCTGAAATGAAAACCATTATAGCAATCCTTTTTTTTGCATCCGCAACGACGACTTACGCACAATACGGCTGGCAGAAAGTTGACACGGTAACAACGGGAGACTTCGACGATTACAATCCACAAATCGACCATGGAGGCCATATTTATTCTTATCAGGTTATGAATGATTGGGTGATCTTCGAGAGGTGGAATAGTGGTGCGTCTTCAATCGCCGCAGCAAGATATCTTGGTCAGCAACTGAGATGGGATTCCATTGTTTACACGATTTCACCCGACTTAAGTGGCATCACTCAAGGACTGCCGGATATTTGCACGGTGTCTGGAGAAGTCCTGGTCGATTCGGTTTATGTATCGGAATCTTTCACGGTCGCCGCTTGGGAGGAGAAGGCCGACAGCGTCTGGAACATTTATTACAGCACTTGCGACCCGGACAGCTCGAACTGGTCTGCGCCGACGCCGCTGACGCATGACGTCGTTAGTAACGAAAACCCGGCAGTCCGAGTATTGACGGATACGAGCCTCATAATAATCTGGAAGAGGAATTCTACAATATGCTACTCAATCGTCGGCATGAACAGTGTTTCGAGTCCGAAAGAGCTGGTGGCTTCCAACACCGACAGTGTCGAATTTGATTTCTCCTTCTACAATTCTGCTGCGTCCCTTGTTTGGACTCAAAAAGGAGCCGACGGCAATAGATATTGCCTTATCAGTAATATACCGGGTCCAGATTCCATGAATGTTTCTGTGTCGGACTCAATCTTGCTTGACGGAGATATCCAGGCCCCCCGATTTATTGTATCATTCTCTCCCGCGTTCGCGTTTGATTTAAGAGACGGCGGGAGATATGAAGCCTGGATGGCCAGTTACGAGGGGTATCCGGGCACATGGCAATCTGGCCTCATCGCAGGCGATACTGCCTCGGACAATCTTCACCTGGCTTTTTACGTTCCTGAAGAATTAACGACGGCGAGTGAGAAAGCTCTTGATAAGATAACACAGATACCGTTGTATGGATTCTCCGTTTGGGAGCGACAAACCGGGAGCGATACTTCTCTCATATTTTCAAATCCCGACACTATAACTACATTCGGATACAACCGGAATCCGTCAATTTCAAGCTCCGACTATTTGTACAACTACGGTCAGAAGATTGGGTTTGCTGTTTTCGAAAGCAGCCGGACTGGAAGATCGCATATTTACGCGAGGTACTTCATTTATAGTCTCGGCGCCGTCGATGAAAAACCGCCCTCCGCTGCAGGTTTTAGTCTTTATCAGAACTATCCAAACCCTTTCAATCCAACCACGACCATCACCTACCAGTTGTCAAAGCCCGGCGACGTGACGCTCAAGGTGTATGATGTTTTGGGAAGGTTAGTCAAGACACTCCTCAAAGGCAGACAAATTCCGGGTGAGCATTCGGTTGTGTTTGACGCGAGTCGTTTGAGTAGCGGCGTTTATTTCTACAGAGTGACTGCCGGGAGCATGGCTTCAACAAGAAAGATGGTTTTGTTGAAATAGTATTATTTGATACTAACTATAAGCAGTAACAAATTAAGCCTTGCGAAGGTTCAGAACCTTCGCAAGATTATAATGCTAATCCTATTTCGTGTTTGTATCCTTATCTAACGGTTCCACTTTGTCAACAGCCAGCATGTCCATTCCACCTTTTTGATAGACAGTGCCTGTGACTTTCACTTGTTTGGCGGCATACTTACCCAAAAGCGAATTTGCTGGCTTCTGGTTTGCGGTCATGCAAAGGTAAACGTGTCCGCTCTTGTCGAGTATTCCGACGGGCAGACCATCATTGATGCACATCTCCGCACAGTCGGCGTGAGAGGCGCCGTGTTCACCTTTGGTCATGTAACACGCCATGTCGATAACTTCACCTTGAATGGTCATCGCCTTTGTGCTCTTGTCCATTTTCGTGTCCGTGCTGTGCATATCTTTCATGTTATTCATGTCCTGCGCATAGCTCGATACGGCAGTGGCAAGAATTGCAGTGAAGACAAACACTGCTACCTGGCGCCATGGCGCCGCCTTCGTCTTCATGTTTCTCATCGTGTCCTCCTCATATTTGTTTCTATTTTTGCGCTTTGTCGTAGCGCGTTGAAGCTTCTTTCCAGTTAAGATTTTTCATGAATGCGGCAATGTAATCAACACGCTTCAATCCGTAATCGATCATGTAAGCGTGTTCGAATACATCAAGCACAACTATCGGGGTACAACCGGCAAGGTGCCCCATGTCGTGTTCATTGATCCAATCGTTGTAAAGCGAGCCGTTCGAGCTGTCAAGATAAAGAAGAGTCCAGCCGATTCCTCTCATACTGCCGGCCGCTCTGAAATCGGCTTCCCAGTTTGCATAACTTCCAAACTGTTTCTCGATTGCACCATGAAGTGCCGTTTTGTTTTCGAGCGGTTCTTTGCCGCCAAGGTTGTCGAAATAATATTCGTGAAGTCTCATGCCGTTGAATTCCCAGCCAAAGCGTCTCTTCAACTCGGCGTATTCGGGTGTCCCTGTCTTTCCGTCTTTCAACAGCTGTGAAAGAGTGTCCGCCAACTTATTTGTGTTTGTAACGTACCCTTGGTAAAGTGTGAAGTGATTCTCAAGCAACTGCTTTGAGAATCCTTCCATCCCGATTAAATGATTGTAGATTTTCGCTTGATATGCCATTTGTTATTCCTTTCTTGTGAGAAGATGTTCCATGATGTATAGAATAATTAAAGCCTCTTTAACCCTATCTTGAACAGATCCGAGCCAGAGGGCTTGAATACCTTACACAAAAGTGTCTTTAAGCGTCGAACGAATGTCCACAGCCGCAAGTGCGTGTTGCGTTCGGATTGTCGAATGTGAATCCCTTTCCGCTCAAGCCGTCTTGATAATCAAGAACAATTCCAGCAAGATAAGGAAGACTTCGCTCATCGATGAACACCTTTACTCCATTCGCATCGAAAATCTTGTCGCTCTCGGCCGATTTCTCGTCAAAGCCAAGAACATAAGAGAATCCGCTGCAGCCGCCGCCTTTGACTCCCATTCTCAAACCGGAGCCTTCAGGTATATTGTTTTCTTGCATAACTTTTTTTATCTCACTCGCCGCTTTATCTGAAATTGTAATGTCATGCTGGGCTACTAATACCTCAGCCATTTTCTCCTCCGAAAATTTATTTGTAAAAAAAATTTTTCTGTCAATAAACCGGTTTTCCAGACGTCTTCGCACGAAAATCCGGATAATTTACCGTCCACGTACCGGATGAGACCGGTTTAAATATGCCATCTGAAATCATCTCACTAACTAACGCATTAGTTATGCCTTCGAGTTCCATATCAGACACTTTAAAATGGCTGGATATTAAGTAATACTTTGCCGCATATCTGATATCGAGGTAAAAGACATTGGAAAGATGGAATATTGGGAAATTGGAATGGAAATATTGCAGGAATTGCTTTTTATTTTCTTTGATGAAATCAATCTCTGTCATTGAACCACCTCGATTTATGAAATATAAATTCGTTGCCGCTTAAATTCAACACAATGGTATAGGAAGAAAAGTCAAAAACAGCAATCGGCTGATTCACTTTTGACTCTGCCAAATTGCATATTACGCCGTATCTGATTAAATTTTTACTGAAAAAATTGGAGAATATTTAAATGGCAATCAATGTAGGTATTAACGGTTTCGGACGAATTGGAAGAAACGTATTTAGAGCTGCATACAAGAACCAAGATATTAACATTGTAGCAGTCAATGATATTACAGATGCAAAAACTTTGGCGCATCTTCTGAAGTATGATTCGATATTTGGAATTTTCGCGGGGAATGTTGCGGTGAAAGATAGTGAGATTCTCGTTGACGGAAAATCCGTAAAAGTTCTTTCTGAGAAGGATCATCATAATTTGCATTGGAAAGACCTTGGAGTCGATGTCGTCGTCGAATCCACAGGACTGAAGCATTTCACGAACGCTGATGAAGCTAAAACACATCTTGCGAATGGTGCGAAGAAAGTGATTATCTCTGCACCGGCAAAAGTATTTGACCTGACAATTGTTCTCGGTGTCAACGATCAATTGTATGATCCGAAGAAGCATCATGTCATATCAAATGCGAGCTGTACCACGAATTGTCTCGCGCCAGTCGTGAAAGTATTGCGGGATTCATTCGGAATAAAGAAAGGGCTCATGACAACGATTCACTCTTACACAAACGATCAGCGAATCCTTGACCTTCCGCATTCCGATCTGCGTCGCGCGCGCGCGGCAGCACTTTCGATGATCCCCACCTCAACGGGAGCCGCGAAGGCAATCGGTCTTGTCATGCCGGACTTAAAAGGGAAATTAGATGGCTTCTCGATGAGAGTCCCGACGCCGGACGTCAGCGTTGTCGATGTTGTAATCGAGTCTGATAAAGCGACCACTAAGGAAGAAGTGAACAAAGCTTTGAAAGCCGCTTCCGAGGCAGGTCCGCTCAAAGGAATTCTCGGATACAGCGAAGAGCCGCTTGTCTCTATCGATTACAAGGGTGATCCACGCTCCTCAATTGTCGATGCGCTGAGCACCATGGTTATCGACAATATGATTAAAGTTGTATCATGGTACGACAACGAGTGGGGCTATTCAAACCGCGTGGTCG
>JBAPNE010000121.1:0-2137 GCA_049278975.1 Candidatus Kryptoniota bacterium | reverse complement strand
TAGACCCCACCGTGCCTAGTTTACTGTCGAGATTCTGTGCACTTGCAAAGTCCACGAAGAAAAATAAGGACACCATCATAAGAACAAGCTTGCGCATTTTTCCTCCTTCAGTTTTATTATTTCTTAGTTAAGAACACCTTTCAGGCGACCAGTCACTTCATCAATTTCGCCAATGCCATCTATTTCCACAAGCATTTTCTTTGTACCATAGTAATTTTTTACAGGCCTCGTTTGATTCTGATAAACTTCAAAACGTCTTTCGATCGTCTCTCGTTTATCGTCGTCCCGCTGATAAACTTCGCCGCCGCACTTCCTGCATTTTAAATCGTCAAGCTTATCGACAAGCAAATTATAAATCGATCCACAATTTCTGCAAACCCTTCGCGATGTCAACCTGTTCATTAAAACTTCTTTATCGACCTCCATACTTACCACGCTGTCGACTTTGATTCCCATTTTGTCGAAAACTTTGTCTAGCGCTTCAGCCTGGGGAAGTGTCCTCGGAAAACCATCGAGGATAAAGCCCCTCTTCGCATCGCTCCCCTTTAACCTGTCTTGAATAATTCCGATCACGACATCATCCGGAACAAGTTCACCGCGATCCATAAACGCTTTGGCTTTCTTTCCTAGTTCAGTACTATGAGAAACCGCTTCACGAAGTATGTCGCCCGTTGCGATGTGCACGATTTTTAAATCCTTCGAAATAATTTTTGCTTGTGTCCCTTTCCCTACTCCCGGAGGTCCAAATAAAATAATTCTCATGCTGTGCCCTTCATTTTCTCAATGCTAAAGATCTTATGATAAATAAAAAATGTTTTTTAGCTGCTGCCGCTTACGGCATCGGCTGTCCGCGAATCATGGATAGGTCTGCAAAACAAAAAAACGTTTGCGTCCTTCGCGGTTTATTATTTAGAGTTTTTGTTCCTTTTAATATTTTTTGCTGCGAGCTGACCGCAAGCGCCATTTATATCTTCGCCGGCATTTGAGCGGACGAAAGTCGTAACTCCATTTTCCCGGAGTTGGCTCGCAAATTCCTCAATGCGGCTGCTCGGTTTAAGTTTAAGCGCTGCTGGATCAACCTGCAAGCCAATCTCGCCGAGGTGACTGAGCGGGTGGTAACGCAAAAGATTTATCTTAAGCGGAATGTCGCGTGAAAGATTTGCGAGCTTGGCAATGTCCGCGTCCGTGTCATTTAATTTATCAAAAAGGATGTACTCGAAAGTTATTCTATCGTGCTTCATGTGTGCAAATTCCTTAGCCGCCGCGAGAAGTCGTTCGAGCTTATATTTCTTATTTATCGGCATTAGCATGGTTCTGACGTCTTCATCAAGGCTGTGAAGTGAAATGGCAAGCCTGAATTTTATTTTTTCTGCTGCAAGTAAAGGAATCTTGTCGGCGATTCCGGCAGTCGAAACGGTAATTCCTTTGGCTCGGATATTCATCGATTTGTCATCCGTCAAAATCCTTATCGCAGTTGTGACAGCTTCATGGTTCAAAAGAGGTTCACCCATTCCCATGAAGACAACATTTGTAATTCTCTTTCTTGCGTGCCGCTGTACTATAATTACCTGTGAAATTATTTCCCCGACAGTCAGATTTCTTGCAAACTTCATCGCGCCGGTTGCACAAAATTTACAATCAAGCGGACAGCCGACTTGCGTCGAAACACAAACCGTCTCTTTGAGTGTACCATGATCGTCGGGAGATTTGTCTTTCGGGATCAGAACAGTTTCGATTCTATTTCCATCCTCTAACCCCAAAAGAAATTTCAATGTGCCATCAAATGAAGACTCCTCGACGCCGACAACTTTCGGATATTTTATCTCGGCTATATCGGAGAGCTTTGACCTTAACGATTTGCTAAAACCTGTTATCAGATTGAGATCGTCGACCTGTTTTTGGTAAATCCATCCGAAGGCTTGTTTCCCGTGATAAGAGGCTTCGTTGATTTCCGCAAAAAATTTCTGAAGCTCATCTTCGGTTTTACCGAGTAAATTCACTTTTTGAAAATTATCAGGAGAAGCTCTCAAAGGGTCAGTCATGCCGAAAGAGTTTTAAGCACCGTGTCTCACAAAAGGAACGCGCCAAGAACACAGCTTATAAAAAGGTTTCATGTATTTCCTCCATGGCCATATTC
>JBAPNE010000120.1:0-7332 GCA_049278975.1 Candidatus Kryptoniota bacterium | reverse complement strand
GGATGGGAGTTGATTTGCTTCCCAAAACTGATTGGCCGATTGTTTCCGTCGTGACAGTCTATCCTGGCGCTGGCCCGAGAGAAGTTGAAACCGATGTAAGCAAACCGATTGAAGACGGACTGAGCACTTTGAACAACGTTGATAACATTCGTTCTTATTCGCGCGAGAATGTTTCAGTTGTCGTTGTCCAATTTTCTTTCAGCACGGATGTGAATGCTGCTACGAATGATGTTCAGAGGAATGTCGATATGGTACGTTCCACGCTTCCGAAAGAAGCAGAAGCTCCACGAATCCAAAAAGCGGATCTGAATTCTTTCCCCATTGTCAGAGTTTCTGCGAACGGCTCGATGCCGCCGACCGAGCTTTATCAATTCATCAATGACATCGTCAAACCCGCCTTGCAGCAAGTCCCTGGCGTGGCAACAGTGGATTTAGTCGGAGGAAAACAGCGTGAGATTAGAGTGGAAGTCGATAATTCAAAGCTGAGGGCTTACAACCTTTCGCTCATGCAAGTTGCTCAAGCCTTAGCGAGCGACAATATAGATTTCCCAGCTGGAACGATTACAAGTGGCTCTCGCGAATTTTCCGTAAGACTTTCGGGAAAATTCCAAAATCTTGATCAACTGAAGAATATGGTTATCACGTCAACTACACAAGGCGTAGTGCATCTTAGTGATGTGGCGGATGTAAAAGATACTTACAAAAAAGAAGACGAGACATTCAGCAGTATCAACGGTGTTCCTGCAATCGGGCTGATAATACAGAAAACTTCTGATGCAAACTCTGTTCAGGTCAGCGACGGAATACAAAAGGAGCTTAAGGATTTAGAAAAATTTTATGTCGATCGCAATTTGAAGTTCACTATTGCACAAGATGTCACTCAATTTACTCGTAATTCTATCGACGAAGTGAAACGCGATCTCGGGCTTGCAGTCTTGATGGTAGCAATCACGCTTTTCCTGTTTCTTCATTCGGTCAGAAATTCTCTTATTGTCTTATTGTCGATCCCGACATCTCTCATCAGTACATTTATTTTTATGTATGCCATGGGATTCACGATCAACTTAGTCTCCACTATGGGTCTCGCACTTGTCATCGGAATTCTTGTTGATGATTCTATAGTTGTCTTGGAGAATATTCACAGGCACATGGAGTTAGGTGAAGATAAACGGACGGCTGCGATAAACGGACGAAGCGAGATCGGTTTTGCGGCAATTGCGATCACTCTCGTTGATGTCGTCGTCTTTCTGCCGATTGCGTTAGTCGGAGGATTAGTTGGAAAAATATTCAGAGAGTTCGGATTGACGATCGTCATATCTACGTTGATATCCCTTTTCGTTTCTTTCACTTTGACGCCGATGCTTGCTTCAAGGTGGTCGCGGCTGACACATTATACACGCGAGAGTTTAATCGGCGGGTTTGTAATTTGGTTTGAAGATTTGCAGAAGCGTCTGGACAAAGGCTACAGAAATGTTCTGGGATGGGCTTTGCGGAAGAGGAAGACCGTTCTCGCAATCAGCGGCGGCGCGCTCTTCATAAGCATTTTGCCTCTCTCGTTTCATCTCATCGGGACTGAATTCATGACTCAAGCGGACAGAGGTGAGTTTGCACTTATCGTCGAATTGCCGGTAGGAACTTCGATAGAAAAAACTTCTGCCACTGTTATGCAGATCGAAGGTCAACTGAAAAAGGATCCAAACATTGAACAATACTTCACAACTGTCGGGTTGTCCGAACAGTCGTTTTCTAAATCGACGCAACCGAATCTTGCACAAATCCAAATAAATTTGAAGCCGGCATGGAAACGGAATGTCACCACCGAACAAGAAATGAGGTACGTTAAAGGTTTAGCTGAAAATTTTCCAGGAGTAAAGGGCAGAGCGAGCGTGATAGGGATGTTCGGCACCGCTAACAATTCGCCGCTGCAAGTTGAAATACAAAGTGAAAATCTATCCGATGTGGTCTCCGCCTCACAAAAAATTTCGGATATCATGGCACGGACTGACGGCGTTACCGATGTGAAGAGCAGTTGGGAGACCGCGCGACCGGAACTTCAAGTGATTGTCGATCGCGAGCGGGCAGCCTCATTTGGATTGACACTTGGCGATATTGCAGCTGTCCTGCAAACTGCGATTCAAGGAGCTGTCGTAACCAAATATAATGATAACGGAACCGATTATGACATAAGGCTGCAGCTTGCCGAGCAAGACAGAAACCGTGCGTCTGAAATTCAGAATCTGACTTTAATGACTAAAGCAGGAAAGCAGGTTTACTTGAGCCAGGTTGCAAATGTCGTGAGCGGGAACGGTCCCGTCGAGATTGATCGAAAAGACCGCGAACGGCTCGTTACAATTCTTGGAAATTTAACCGGAAGAAGAAGCCTGGGCGATGTAACCCGAGATATACAAGCCGGGATAGCCGCGTTGGCACTTCCGCCCAACATGAAAGTTTTCTTTGGCGGTGATAATCAAAATATGTCCGACATGTTTAACGACATGATGTTAGCTTTGGGAATGGCAATTCTATTTGTTTATATGATCATGGTTTCATTGTTCGAATCTTACGCCCATCCGTTCACGATAATGTTCTCGCTTCCGGTTGCATTGGTAGGCGGACTATCCGCGCTATTTTTAACAGGACAGACGTTGAACACTTTTTCAATGATTGGTGTGATTATGTCGATGGGGCTCGTGACTAAAAATGCAATTCTGTTAGTGGACTACACTAACACGCTTCGTTCGCGGGGAAGCACAATGGCAGATGCAATTTTGGAAGCTGGGCCGACAAGGCTTCGACCAATTGTGATGACAACGGCGACCATGGTGTTGGGAATGCTGCCACTTGCTCTTGGGCTTGGTGCGGGAAGTGAAATTCGCCAAAGCATGGCCATCATTGTGATCGGTGCACTAATCAGTTCGACATTATTGACGTTGATACTTGTGCCGGTGATGTACACCTACGTTGATGGGCTGAAAGCAAAGTTCCCTGTATTGTTCAGAGAATTGAAATGGCTTTCAGTGTTGAAAGGAAAACCACGTCCACGATACTCTGAGCCATTGACAGAGGCAGAAAAATAATAGGATTGTCGATTGTCGGCTGTCCGAAACGTATATTCCGGATTCGGTCAGCCTACATAAGTATGCTATTGCCCGTATATATTTTGTTCGTCGAATTCCTGAATAAAAAAATTCTTCCCGCTTTTGTTCGCATTGCCGTTCAAAATTGCAAACAAGAAAACGACCACCGCTATTGGTAGAAAAAGTAATCCGATAAACTTCAAAAACTTACTCATCTTTTTGTGACCTTTTGACTGTTCAAAACAACGCGTTCTCACAATTTCGTGAGAACCACCTTCTGACAAAATCTAGTGTCAGTTCCTATAACACTAAACGTTCGGTTGGTGTTCCATATTAATTGTATAAATTTATCATTTGATTTTGGCTTAATCAAGGTTTTGTCTCATTAAAAATTGAAAACGTGTTAAGAATCACATGGCTCGCTGTCTGTGCTTAAGCAAGAGATTGAATTGTTTGCCACGAACTATTTTCTAATTTGTTCGTTGAATCTTTGATAATTCAACGGTATTTTTGTAAAAACAATTGACGGAAATATGAGCGAAAATATTCAGAAAATGTCAGAGGACGTAAGTCACAAACCTCGCAGGCGGGACACATTCACGGACAAGCCTCCGAGAAAAATAGATATTTCGGTCGTGGTACCACTTTTTAACGAAGAGCAGTCTCTCATGCCGCTTTCACTCTCAATTCGGGACGCGCTCGACCGCATGAATGGGACTTATGAAGTGATCTTTGTTGACGATGGCTCGACTGACAATTCGCTGAAAGTTCTGAGGGACATTCATCGAAAAAATAGGCGATTCAAATTTATAAGTTTCCGGAAAAACTACGGCAAGTCTGCCGCACTCTCCGTCGGATTTCAACATGCAGTTGGTCGAATAATTGTTACGATGGATTCCGATCTCCAGGACGATCCGAATGAGATTCCAAGACTGATCGACAAGTTGGATGCGGGTTACGATCTTGTAAATGGATGGAAGAAAAAAAGGCACGATCCAATTTCAAAAACAATTCCTTCCAAGCTTTTTAATCTTACCACATCTTTGATGACTGGAATAAAACTCCGCGATTTCAATTCTGGTTTGAAAGCTTATAGACGTGAAGTGGTACAGAATATAAAAGTTTACGGCGAGATGCATCGCTTTCTGCCGGTACTGGCACACTTGGCAGGCTACAAGGTTGCCGAGATTCCGGTAGTTCACCATCCGCGCAAATATGGGAAAACGAAATTTGGACTTAGCAGGTTCTGGCACGGCTTCCTCGACCTCGTTACTATTTTATTTACGACTCGGTACAGTAAACGTCCCCTCCATTTCTTCGGAGTCATCGGATTGCTGACGTTTCTTGTCGGGTTCCTTATCGATCTTGAGCTTGCTATCGAGTGGCTGATGGGAAAAACTTCGATCAGCAACCGGCCGCTATTCACCGTTGGTATCGTTCTTATTATTGTGGGCGTCCAATTCGTATCTATTGGATTGCTTGGGGAAATGATAACGCGGACTTACGTGAACGAGGAATATGTGATCAAAGAAAAGGTATTCAACTGAAATAATGTCCGCGTCTGAAAGGTTGGTCATAAAGGCTGACTGTCGCCATTACCGGGCGTTCGTTCCATGCAAACCTCACAAACAATACGGAGTTCACTGCGCCGATTGTGACTATTACGATCCAATGCGCGAGCGATTTCTGATAATAAAGTTGGGCGCGCTTGGCGACGTCATCCGCACCACGGCACTGCTCAGAAAAATAAAAGCTTTGCATCCGCAGGCGGAGATTTGGTGGATCACTTATGCGCCGGAATTTCTTCCCGATGAAGTCGATCGCAAACTTAAATTCGAACTCTCCTCGTTACTCCAAATCGAGGAAACGGAATTCGATTATCTCTTTAGCTTGGATAAAGACTACGAAGCTGCCGCGCTTGCAAATCGAGTGAAGGCGAGAGTAAAGCGTGGCTTTCAGTTCCGCGACGGGAAGACCATTCCGTTCGATGATCTTGCATATGAAAAATATTTGACGGGAATTTTTGACGATGTAAACAAAGCAAATACGAAGAGCTATTTGGAAGAGATCTTTGAGATTTGTGGATTCAAATTTGACGGCGAAAAATATTTGCTGTCGAATTTCGAGTCCGACGGCTACAAATGGAATCTCAATTTGCCGAGGCCGTTAATTGGATTGAACACCGGCTGCGGCGGAAGGTGGACGAGTCGTTTGTGGAATGAAGACAATTGGGCAAATGTTGCGGAGGGTCTCGTCTCTAAAGGTTGTGGCGTCCTCTTGCTCGGCGGCGAACAAGAAGATGCGCGCAATAAAAGTATCGCCGCAAAAAGTGGGGCAAAATATTTAGGCTATTTTTCTCTGAGACAATTCATAAATCTCATCGACCAGGTTGACCTTGTTGTCACCGGTGTCACAATGGGAATGCACATCACGATTGGGCTTAATAAAAAAATTGTCTTGTTGAACAATATCTTTAATGGGAAAGAATTTGAATTGTACGGTCTTGGAAATATCGTCGAGCCGGATAAGGAATGTAAATGCTTTTTCCAGCCGAAGTGTATTAACAAAGATTATTTTTGTCTTGACCATCTTCCATACGAGAAAGTTTTGGACGCTGTTGCTGATGTGCTGAAAATTCCCGTCCCGAATTTATCGTGATAAAATCGGGATAGAATGAAAATTGTAATCATAAGCACCGCCTATCCGCTGCGCGGCGGAGTTGCCCACTATGTTTCGTTGTTGTACCAGCATCTAATTGAACGTCACGAAGTTTCAATTATTACATTCAAACGGCAGTATCCGAATTTCTTGTTCCCGGGAAAATCACAGGAAGAAAAAGGCGAATCTTCATTGAAAATACCAAGTATGCAGATTATAGATACTCTGAATCCTTTAACATGGTACAAGGCAGGGAGAATTGCTGCACAGCAAAAACCGGACTTGATAATCTTCAAATATTGGATGCCATTCTTTGCGCCCTCGTTTGGTCTCACGGCTCGCACCGCAAAAAGAAAATCCGGCTGCAAAGTGCTATTTATTTGCGATAATGTATTTCCTCACGAGCATACGCCTTTTGACAAAATGCTAACATCATGGCTTTTCAAAGCCGGTGATTATTTTATTGTGCAATCGAAATCGGTCGAAAAAGATTTGCTTTCGGTAGTCAAGAATCCCAAATATAAATTTGTCCCTCATCCGGTTTATGAGATATTCGGGAATGCGATTCTGAAGTCAGAAGCGAGAAGCAAGATCGGAATCCGTGAAAATGAAAACGTTGCTCTTTTTTTTGGATATGTTCGTAAGTACAAAGGGCTTCATGTTTTGCTTGATGCCGCACAAAAGGCGCTTAACAAAATAAAATTCAAACTCCTTGTCGTTGGCGAATTTTACGACGCCGAAGAAAGCTATCGCCGGCAGATTGAGGAACTGAATTTAC
Source organism: Candidatus Kryptoniota bacterium (assembly GCA_049278975.1). Taxonomy (GTDB): domain Bacteria; phylum Bacteroidota; class Ignavibacteria; order Kryptoniales; family JAKASW01; genus JAKASW01. The sequence continues at coordinate 819 of JBAPNE010000120.1, read as the reverse complement.
AGAATGATGTGATGGTTGTGAGCGATTATATCGCGAACAATGAAGTTGCGAAGTATTTCTCCGCCTCAGATGTCGTCGTCTTGCCTTACATTGATGCGACACAGAGCGGCATTGCGCAGATAGCCTTTAATTTCAATAAACCTGTGATAACGACGGATGTCGGCGGACTTGCTGAAGTAGTGGTCAACGGCAAAACGGGCATAGTGGTACAGCCGAATTCTGCCGAAGAATTATCGGGGGCGATCACTGCTTTTTTTTCTGAAGGTTTGGCAGAGAAATTTTCGGAAGAAGTCGGAGTGCAAAAAAAACTTTATTCATGGGATAATTTGGTAAATGCCATAGAAGAACTTGCAGGGGTAAATCCGTGAGATATGAACCGATAAAAGATAAGCTCGGCAAAATAGTTGGCGAAAGTGCTGTTAAGAGACGGATTTTGTATTGCATTCTTGGGGTAATCTTTTTGCGCGAATGGCATGTGAAGCGCGGGCTAAGGAAAATTTTTCGGGAGAAAAGAATAGAAAGTGTCCTCGATGCGGGAAGCGGGTTCGGCCAGTATTCATATTACATCGCCAGAAAAAAGTCAAAGATTCAACCTGCGGAGGAAGCGAAAGTTTGTGGGGTTGATATCAATCGTGAAGAGATAAATAAATGCAACACCTTTGCTGGTAGATTAGGATTGTCAAATCTTTCGTTCGGTTTCGCCGATTTAGAAAAATTAGAGTTTAATGAAGAATTCGATTTGGTGGTGTCGGTCGATGTCATGGAACACATCAAAGATGACATCATCGTTTTCAAAAATTTTTGCAAAGCATTGCGCGA
>JBAPNE010000119.1:0-8919 GCA_049278975.1 Candidatus Kryptoniota bacterium | reverse complement strand
ATTTCCTGTCGGCTGATATCAAGAGAGGGTTTCTTACGGGCGCTGTACCATTTCCCGAGAGTTTCTGGGCTATTTTTAATCTTGCTGTATTCGTTCAACTTCTGTCCTACTTTCTCGTCGACCTCCGAATCTTGAAACATTACCGAGATGAAATTAGACAGCAATATTCGTCCGTCAAGGAAATCAATCTCTCATGGCTAAGTTTTATTTTGTATGCCTTCATCATTGCATGGCTGTCAAGCGTAGTCGTTTTTCTCTCACGCAATTATTTCTGGAAAATCTATGACGATCTCCAGTTTGTAAATTTTTTGGCCTTCTTTTGTTTCTTCAATTATATTTTTTACAAAGGCCTTTCCAAGCCTGAGATTTTTTCCGGAATCGAAGAGAGGCCTAAGTATCTGTCATCGCGACTCACCGACGATGAGGCACAGACATACCTTTCGAAACTTCACTCGTTCATGGCTAAAGAAAAGCCGTATCTGAACCCATCTCTGACATTGAAAGAATTAGCTTCACAGATTTCCATTTCGCCGCGTTATCTTTCACAGATTATTAACGAATGTACACATCAGAATTTTTACGATTATATAAGCCGCTATCGTATCGACGAAGCAAAAGAATTATTATTGGATCCCGTCGATGGAAAGAACGTTCTTGAAATCCTCTACGAAGTCGGGTTCAACTCTAAATCGTCATTCAACACGGCATTCAAAAAGTTCACCGGAGTCACTCCAACCCATTTTAGAAATAGCGTTGGCAAAATGCAAATATCTGAATGAGGACGAGACAACACGCAGTCATGCCTTCAACCATTTATTTTACGAGCGCAAACTCTTTGACCGCTGTAAATCCACCTGCAGTAAGATTATAAAAATAGACGCCGCTTGAAAGACGCGACCCGGCAAATGTCACCGCGTGTGTACCAGCATCCTCCTTTCCATCTACGACAGTCGCAACTTCCCTTCCGAGCACATCATAGACTTTTAATATGACATGACAAATAACTGGCAATTGGTAACTGATGACAGTTTTTGGATTAAAAGGGTTTGGGTAGTTCTGCTCAAGAAGAAAACCCTTGACCGAATTTCGACGATTACCGACATTGATAGACGTAACCAAGTTCATGGGATGGGATTTGAAGAATTCCCATGCAATATCTGTTTCCGAAATACCCCAAATGGGCCACGAGTGCCCTCCCGAACTCGACAGGTACAAAATGATGTCAGCGCCGGTTCCTCCGGCCGCCCACATTGTCGCAAGAACCCCATCAGAATCGCAGAGAAGGTCAGGAGTCACATTGCAGCCGTTGATGCGTCTCCAAATCGAAAGTGCAGTATCTACAGGAGGAATAGAGTAAAGAGTGCTGCCATCGTATGGGACAGTGTGATCTTCGAGACCATGGAAGTGAATTATTGCTACTCCACGGGAAGGGTTAATCGATTTAAGTACCATCTGTCCTGAACCGGCTGCAATCTTATTCGACAGTTCTGCCGCAAGCCGATATGCCATCATGGATCCGTTTGAAAAGCCCGCAGCATAAATTCTGGTTGAGTCAATTTTGTATCGATTCAAAAGCGAATCGATCATCGCAGAAATAAATCCAACATCGTTTACGTTGTCCGTGACTGCTGAATAACAACAACTTCCTGCGTTCCAGCTTATCGGATTTCCTGTACCTTGCGGATAAACTACAATGAATCCTTCTTCGTCCGCTTTGGAACTAAAGCCAGTCATACTTTCAAAATCAATGGCGGATGCCGACGCACCATGGATTGCAATCACGAGAGGCATCCGGGACATTCCATCATAGGACGGTGGTACGTGCAAGTGAAATAATCTACTAGCGTTGCCGACCACCAAGGTATCATATTGTGCTCTGGAAACCTCAGCGCAAAAAAACAAGTTAAATGTGAGAACTGCGACCTGATAGGTTTTCATTTTTTCTCTTCTGAAGTCATTCGTGATCGCGAGCAAAATGCTATGTCTATGGCATAAACTTTCCCATCGAGACTGCCATAATAAATCGCGTCACCAACAACAGTCGGTGAAGAAACAACCCCGCCAATAAAAGACGACACCCCACAATTGCGCTGCCATTTTCTATTCCCCGTGGCAGCATCAATTGCAAGAAGGCCACCGCCGACTTGAGCGGTATCGGCAGTGCCATAACCCGCAAAACCGATGTAAAGTGTGCCATGATAATAAAAAGGCGATGACCATGCGTCTCCCGGCATTTCACTGCTCCACATTACCCTGCCGGTCTTTGCGTCAAATGCCTGCACCACTTTAAGATCGGAACTGCCAACATAGACAACGCCATTCGCAATTGCGGCGGAAGACTCGACCCAGGAAAAGTTAAAGCTTTGACTCCATATCAGTTTTCCTGTCTCTGCATCGAGAGCATAGAATTTAGGGTTACGGCTGCCACAATAGAGAATTCCATCTACAACACGTGGCGACGGTTGAACATTTTTATATTGATTCCCATGCGTATCATATCTCCAGATCACCGAACCGTCATTTTGCTTAAATGAATAAATGAATCCGTCAAAGCTTCCCACATAGACCATTCCATCGTACACACATGGTGATGAGCGTACTAAACCGCCAGTTTTAGCTTTCCATTTTAGTACCCCCCTATATGCGTCAACGGCGTAGAACGAGCTGTCACCGCTTCCGACATAAACAATGCCACTATCGACGCAAGGAGAAGATTGCATGTAATCCCAATAATTCCCAGTCGATGACGTTAGAGAGGGGAGCACGCGCGCTATATTATTTCCAATATCAAGATTCCATATTTTCGTGCCGGTCTTTTGGTCGATTGCATACAGGTTTCCATCATCACTTTCAAAATAAACTACGCCATCAACAACCGCGGGCTTGCATCGGATTATTCCGCCAGTGTGAAATTTCCAGATCACGGTACCAGATGTTGCCTCAAGACAGTACAGGTTGCCATCGTCGCTTCCGATATAAACAGAGCTATCTTTGTAAGTCGGCGAGGAATAGACTGAAGCGCCTGTCTCAAATGTCCACGTCGCAGTTGTGTCGATCGATGCTCCAGCACCTGCCGGATATAAGAACAATGCTAATGCAAATATTGCAAGCGAAACGATTCTGCAAAAAACAATAAAATGCTTGCGAGCTTCTCTCATCTAAATATTCTCCTTCAATTCTCTTTTACTTCATCAACACAAGTTTTTCTGTGGAAGCAAATTTTTGGCCGTCAATCCCGGTCGCATTCATTCTACAAAAGTACATTCCGCTTGCATATCTTCCACCGTCGAATGTGACATCATACTCACCCGAACTTTGATTCCGATTCACAAGCGTCTTGACTTCCCTTCCCAATATGTCGTACACTGTTAAGGTCACATGGCTCGCCGCGGGAACCTGATATCTTATCACAGTCGACGGATTAAATGGGTTCGGATAGTTATTGAGCAATTGAAAGGTCTTCGGTGTTTCCCCAACCTTTTTAATCGCGTCTACAAGTCCGGTTGGAAATGAGAGTCCGTAAATCCACAGCTCTCTAAACTCAACATTGCCGGTCCAGTTGGTCGTGTCGAATGGTGCAGGATAATGAATTGCCACGCCTATTGTCTTTGGTGTTGCCGGATCAAATTTCCCCAGGTTCTTCAGGGAATCTAATCCGGTGAGCCACAATGTTGTCCATGTTCCCGTTTTTACTTGCGCCCCTATTGTGTCAACGACTGCTGCGCTGTCATTTGCACTACCAGACACAAAAAGTTTTATTACGCCATTAGCAGGCATATCCGGTGGAAGGTACACCATGAAAGAAAGAGAGTTGGCGTACCATTCACCATTCTGCATCGGAACAGAATCTCTAATTGCGGCGAAAGATTGCGACGCCAGGGAGAAGTTTGCTGAACCTTCCATAGAATGAACACAATAATATCCTCCCAGATATTGAAAGTAGTTTGTTTGGAGGCTGCCGGATGCCGAGCTTGGGACGTGGAACCCTTGTAAGCCGCTCTGAAACGTGGCAGCACACCATTTCGGGGGCAAGGTATATGCTGTGTCCAAAGCGTAAACTTTGCCATCAAGGCTGCCATAATAAATCTTGCTATCGTAAACCGTCGGAGACGAGACAACTCCACCCATATAACTTGCTATCGTTTCGCAATCGCACTGCCACTTTATGTTCCCCGTTGCAGCATCGATCGCAAGAAGACCGCCACCCGCTTGAAAGGGGGTGGTAGTAGAATAAGCCGCAAGACCGACGTAGATCGTTCCATTATAGTAAACCGGTGACGACCAAGTATCTTCCGGGGTGTTAGTGATCCATACCACAGATCCCGTTTCAGCATTTAGTGCGTGAAATTGATCCAGATCAGAGCTTCCGACATAGACAACGCCGTTTGCTATTGCCGCAGATGATTCCACCCATGCGACATCCGACCGGTACGCATATTGCCATAGTAAATTCCCGCTGACCGCATCAAGCGCGCAAAAATATCCACTCCGGCTCCCGCAATATATTTTGCCATCATACACGCGCGGCGAGGGCTGAACAGCCTGATATGAATTCCCATTCCCTCTGGTATCATGCTTCCAAGCCACCGTGCCGTCCTGTTTGTTGAAAGCATAGATAAAGCCGTCCCAGCTTCCGACATAAACCATTCCTTCACACACACATGGAGACGAACGTATTATGTTGCCGGTTTTTGTTTTCCACTTCAATGTACCACTTTGCGCATCGACAGCATAGAACGAGCTGTCTCCACTGCCGACATAAACGACTCCACTATCGACGCATGGTGACGATTGCATATAATCCCAGTAATTACCAGTCGTTGCCGTAAGGCTCGGAAGCACCCGTCGGATATTGTTCCCAATATCCAAACTCCAAATTTTCGCACCGGAGTTTTGGTCGATGCCATACAGGTTTCCGTCATCGCTTTCAAAGTACACCACGGAATCGGCAATTGCCGGTTTACATCGGATTATTCCGCTGGTTTGAAATTTCCAGACCATGGCACCTGTCGAAGCATCAAGTCGATAGAGATAGCCGTCGTCGCTCCCGATATAGATTGAGCCGCCATCATATGTCGGCGACGAATAAACCGGGGCGCCCGTTTTAAATGCCCAGGTAGCTGTTGTATCGATCGCTGCTCCAGCACCAGACGGATATAAGAACAATACTGACGCAAATATCAGAATAATAAATTGAATACGGTATTTTGTCATCTAAGTAATCTCCTTTTCATTTTTCATTGGTTGCATTTACTCTTGTAAATATTCCACGATTATAGCAAAACGCCTTAATTCGCAGATACAAGAAAATAAGAATTGTTCATAGGAGCGACCGAGAAAATGAATTCGAACCTTTTTTGTGAATGTTTTTATCTCGTTGAATGGCGATAGGCACTTTTTCCCCTGTTGTTTGGAAGCCGACTCTAGAGTTATTTATTGCAGAAGTGATGAAGGCGATGCTGCGCGACGGTCGATTTTCTCTTCTTGGGTTAAGTTTGACCTTTTTCTTACGAATGCGCAACTTGTTTCAGCGAAGGCCAAAAACTTGCCGCCACGAAAACGGAGATCATGGAACAGTCTGACAGTACCATTAATTACTCCGAATGAGCATACACGGATTAGGAAATGCATTATCGTCATCGCCAAAGCGAACCACAAAGGCGCGAAGTTTCATTGTAGAGGCTGTGAGAACAATATCACCGTCGTGACGTTCGTGAGCGACGCTAATTTTCTTATCGTCAATCATCTCCCTCAGCCAATCACTTTCGAGAAAGACGATTCTGAGCGTGTCTCACTTGATCCATGTTCTCCAAATAATATGAATGGATACCAGGTGATGTTCGCCTGTTCCTTTCGTCCGATAAGAATCCAAAAACCAGAACTTCCCGATCTAACCAAGTTGCACTTCGTAGATGTTGGTGTACCTCTCCCCACTTGGCCGACGAATCCATCTCAGACCTCCGTCGCCGATTTTGCTTTTCTCGTGATGAACGCATTATATAAAAGCATCATCACCGTTGCCAAAGCTCCAATTCCCGCCAACGTCAACCATATTTCGGTTGGCTCGCCAATTGCTCGCACAGAATCACCATTAATTATTAGAATCGACTTTGTGAAAGTCGAGTAAAGCCAGCCGCCAAATGTTCCACCTACGAACCAGGCAATTGCAATCGGCAGAAACGCGTACCCCTGAAATAACGCCTCCTGTCCTTTCGGAGCATGATCGGCGATATATTCATAGTATCTAGGCGCTTGCGTCATCTCTCCGATCGACCACACGACCATGGCGGCAATAATTGTCCATAAGTTCGGGTGGACGGCAATCACGAGCCAGCTTAACGTCGCAACCCCAAAGCTGATGACAATAGCAGTTACTGGCGGCATCTTCTTTGTCATCCTGTTCACGATCACCTGGAGGAAAATTATGCACCATGCGTCTACCGACTCGATCAGCTCGAACGGTGCGTTCCTGGAAATGAAATCCGTCAAGTAAAAAGGGACGATCACGAATATTTGCCAGAAAATTATCCAGTATAACGAAAAGATGAGTAAGAAAACCATGAAACGCCCGTTCCGCAATACGCGCACCATATCTCTCAATTTTACACCGAGTGACGGCTGTCCGACTGCGCGTGTGGCGTCCGGCTCTCGATAAAAGATGATTGTCGCAAAAAACATCATGGCACAGGTCACGGCGGAAACCATATAAACCGATTGAATCCCTATTTTGTCGCGGACAAGATATGCTATGACAGGCCCCGTCGCACCACCTATATTGACAAGAGTGTAGTATATCGCGTAGCCGAGGGATTTTGTTTCCGGGTTTGATGACACAGCTATCGTCCCAAGCACCGACGGCTTGATGAAAGATTCTCCGATTGCAGTGAATATCAATACGACGACAAGAACCCAGAATAACGAGAAACTATGCGTCAGCGGAATGAGCATCGACGATCCGATTGCCCCGATGAGGAAATATCCTATTGCCATTACAAAAAAAGCAAACGAGAATGCTTTTCGGAAGCCGTACTTGTCCGCAAACGTGCCGGCAAAAATTGGAAGCAGGTAAACAAAACCGCCGAATATCGAAGAGAGTGTGCCAGCATCCACTTCACTGAATCTCAAATAATTCCTGAGAAATATGCTCATTACAGCGGCTTGCGCGTAATAAGCGAGCCGCTCGAAAAGTTCTAGGGAATTTGCAACCCAGAAAGATCTGTGGAAGCTGCCGAAGAATTTTCCTATTCTTGATTCGCTGCTCATAAACTTTCCTTCTTGTTAATTCGTCTTAAAAGGGTAATCGGAATGGAAATAAGATATTGTAGAACGAGTCAATTTCTTGCCATTACTTCAAAACTCAATATAACGAAGAGAAAAGGCAAAGTTCAAAGGTCAATATTCAGGAGCACAATGCAAAACCCAAAGCTTCATCCTTCCAGGTCTTGATTTTTGAGATGCAGATTTGACCTTCCACATTTGACTTCAGTCATTTTTTTCTGACTATAAAAAAAGACCTGCGCTTGCTAAATTACAAATGCATGGAAGGACACCATTAAAAATGCCGTACGTACCGTTTCATCTTTTCAAGATAATTCTAATCCTGTTTATGCTTGGTTCGCAATTTCTCGTTTATAAAATTGTGGCAAAGTATATCTTCGGATCGAGAACGGAAATAAAATTCAGGATATTTTATCTACCTATCATTTTCGTCCTGATAAATGTTCCGTTCCTGTTTGTATATTATATGCCTCAGCTTTTCTATCATGGCTTCGGACGGAGATTCATCATGTGGCCATTCTATGCTTACGAGACATTTAGTATTGCAGTGCTATTATCTGCTTTAATAGTTTTCCCGGTAAAGTGGATTACAAAGATTTTTCGACGCATGAATAAAACGAAACTAGAAGCGACGCTTTCATATTCAAATTCGCGGCGCTCATTTATAAAGAAAAGCGCAATGGGACTCGGTGCGTATACTTTCGCAGGCTCGCTTCACAGTATTTACAGCCGCGAGGAATACAAATTAGAAAATGTAAAATTGCCTGTAAAAAATTTGCCGCCGCAAATTGAAGGAACGAAAATCGCGATGATCAGCGACGTTCACGCGGGGATGTATATGTTGGAAGATGATATGCTGAAGTACACCCAAGCTATAAACAATTTGAACGCCGACATTATTTTTATCCCCGGTGATTTCGTCACTACCAAAACGGAAGAAATTTTCCCGTTCGTTAAAGCATTCTCCGGATTGAAATCGAAATATGGGACATATACTTGCCTCGGCAATCACGATTTTTTTGGAAATCCGAATATTATCACGGAGAAAATTCGTGAAACAGGTATGAAAGTTTTGAGAAACGAGACTGAGGAGCTGGAGATTGGCGGAGCAAAACTGATGTTATCGGGTGTCGATGACGGAAACCATGCCGACTTCACCAAAGTTTCCTATGAAGCTGCTTCATTAAATACGACGCGAATCCTTCTTTGCCACAAGCCGTACTATTTTGAAAAAGCCGTGGCCGGAGAATTCGATGTAATGCTAAGCGGGCACACCCATGGAGGCCAAATAGTTTTGGTCGACTTTCTCGGGGTTAAGCTGACACCAGCAGCGCTCGCTTCCCAATATATTTCCGGAAAATATAAGCGCGGTGATTCTCTTCTCTACGTCAGCCGCGGAATCGGTACGATTGGATTGCCGGTGCGCGTGAATTGTCCGCCAGAAATAACGCTGTTTACTCTCACGAGTCGGTAAGAACTAGATCCCAACTATTAAAAGCCTTAATTAAATGCGGCTGATCGCACGAATATTTGTCTTTGTCTCGACCCTTTTCATAATTCTTTACGGAATACTTCCCGGCTTTTTCAGAGTCGAAGGAAATTTTATTGCCTATTATGTTGCGGGAAAGAACTTCTTGCGAG